>VAWT01000363.1 GCA_005883415.1 Actinomycetota bacterium
ACCGGCAACCTGCTCCAGGCGCTCGGCGCCGGCCCGGCCGGGATCGCGCACCCCTCCGAGCCGAACTGGCAATCCGTCTACCCAGCAGCCGCGCCAGCGCAGACATCTGGCGCCCACCACAACTGACCGGTTCGCCGACCACAAAGCGAGCGGGTATGGGTTTAGCCGGCGGTCAGCCGGGCAGACCTCGGGTGGCAGCCATCACGACTACGCAGCAGGAGGTGCGACGGTGCGGCCAGCAAATGATCAGGTCGCGGGTGACCGGCCAGGCGCGAGGGTCGGGCAATGAAGCGGCTTGTGAAGGCACCCGGGCTGAAGATGGGCTCCGGCCCAGCGGTGCCGGACCAGCTCCCGGTGCTCTCCCGTGGTTGGCACCGCGGTCCAGAGGACGGCGCGTGCGTGATGGAGTATGTCTCGGTGCTCGCGGGGGCTCGGTTTACCGACCATCCCCGGTGCACGCCGCCAGCGCTGGCGGCGCTGGCCCGGCTGGTCAACGATCGCATTGTCGACGATGGCGTGCGCAGCAAGCTGGCCCTGCTCGCGCCGGATCTGATCGCGATCGCAGCAGGCCCGGCCACGACGCACTGCGTCATCGCCAGCTGCTTGACGGCCGCCCACGAGCTGCAACCGGTAGTGTCCCGCGGCGCCCGGCGCAAGTTGGCCAAAACGGGTGCGCGGATGCGCCGGCTGGAGCGCGGTGACCGGTGGACCCGGATCCGGCTGCGCTGCTGGGAACTGCTCAACCCACCGAACGTGGCGGTCAGCTCGGCATTCCAGCTGCTGTTTGAGCAGATCCGCGGGCTTGCCCAGCCGCAGCGCGACGCGCGGCTGTCCGAGCTGCTGCACAGCACAGTGGCCGCCTGCCGGAAGCTCGAAAGCCGGCCCGTTGCGTCAGCGGGCCGCGCCGAGGCCCGTACTGCCTGACGGGCCAGGGTCCGCCTCGAGGCGGGCATGAGTTTCCGGAGTGCTCATGCCTGCCTCGGGGCGGATTCCCATTGGACGGCGGATCCCCATTGGACACAGTGGCGACAGCGCAGTAGGTGTGCCGCGGCGAGCACCGGGGTAAGCGGTCGGTAGACAAACGAATTCCGAGGAGAAACGGGAGCACCGGCATGGCTTCGTCTAAGGTCGCCGACTACGTCCTGCAACGCCTCACCGAGTGGGGCATCCATCGCATCTTCGGCTACCCCGGCGATGGCATCAACGGTTTCCTCGGCGCCCTGGATCGCGCCAAGGGCGATCCGGAGATCATCCAGCCGCGGCACGAGGAGATGGGCGCCTTCATGGCGACCGCCCATGCCAAGTTCACCGGACAGCTCGGCTGCTGCATGGCAACCTCCGGCGGTGGCGCGATCCACCTACTCAACGGCCTATATAACGCCAAGTTGGACCACCAGCCGGTGCTGGCCATCGTCGGGCAGCAAAAGCGGATCTCGCTGGGCGCGGCCTACCAGCAGGAGATCAACCCGGCGCTGCTGTTCGAGGATGTGTCGGAGTTCGTGCAGACCTGCATGCACCCGGCGCAGGCTCGCCAGCTCATCGACCGGGCCTGCAAGATCGCGCTGTCCCGGCGCGGAGTGGCCACCATCATCTTCCCCGAGGACGTGCAGGAGTCGCAGGCTCAGCCCTCGCCACCACGGATGCACGGTGCGGTCTACACCAGCGTCGGGTACGTCAAGCCGCGGGTGATCCCGCCGGATGCTGAGCTGCGCAAGGCCGCCGACATCCTCAATGAGGGCCAGAAGGTGGCGATGCTCATCGGGCAGGGCGCCGCCGAGGCGGCCGACGAGGTGATCAAGGCCGCGGAACTGTTAGGCGCGGGAGTGGCCAAGACCCTGCTGGGCCGGGAGGTGCTGCCCGACGACCTGTCCTATGTGACCGGCCCGATCGGTCTGCTCGGTTCGACTGCCAGCTACGAGCTGATGATGGGCGCCGACACCCTGTTCATGGTCGGCACCAGCTTCCCCTACACCGAGTGGCTGCCCGAGGAAGGCCAGTGCAAGGCCGTCGAGATCGACATCGACGGCGGGATGATGGGAGTGCGCTACCCCATCCAGGCCAACCTGATCGGTGACTCCAAAGAGACCTTGCAAGCGCTGATCCCCATGCTCAAGCGCAAGGAGGACCGGTCCTGGCGGGACAAGATCGAAAGCGAGGTCCGCGAGTGGTGGCGGGTGCTGGACGACCGCGCCCACGAGCCGGCCGACCCGATCAACCCGGAGCTCGTCGCGTACGAGCTGTCGCCGCGGCTGCCCGACAACGTGATCCTCACCGCCGATTCCGGGTCGGGCACCAACTGGTGGGCCCGGCACCTGCGGCTGCGCCGTGGCATGCGGGCGTCGCTGTCGGGCACGCTGGCCACGATGGGTCCCGGCACCCCGTATGCGATCAGCGCGAAGTTCTCCTACCCGGACCGTCCGGTGATCGCCTTCGTCGGGGACGGGGCGTTCCAGATGAACGGGATGGCGGAGCTGATCACCGTTAAGCGCTACTGGGAACGGTGGCGCAACCGCACGCTGATCTTCTGCGTGTTCAACAACCAGGACCTCAACCAGGTCACCTGGGAGCAGCGGGCCGAAGCCGGCGATCCGAAGTACATGGGCACGCAGTGGATCCCGGACGTGCCCTACGCCGAGTTCGCCAAGCTGCTCGGGTTCACCGACATCAAGGTCGACGACCCCAAGCAGGTAGGCAATGCGTGGGACGAGGCGCTGGCCGCGGACCGGCCGTGCGTGCTGGAAGTCGTCGTCGACCCGGAGATCCCGCCGATCCCGCCGCACATCAAAAAGGAACTGGGCAAGAAGGCAGCCGCGGCGATGCTCAAGGGTGATCCGGAGGAGATCGGGATCATCACCAAGGGTGCGAAGCAGAAGATGCACGAATTTACCGAATCGATCAAGGAGAAG
>VAWT01000364.1 GCA_005883415.1 Actinomycetota bacterium
GCCGGCGCAACGGCGTTCGCACAGCGCGACCGGCGCGCGCGCGACGCGCTCGCCACCGCGCCCATCTGCGGTCAGAGTGACCGCGCCGGGGAGTCGCGAGCCGACTCCCGCCCTTGCGACCGTGCGCAAAAGATGGGGCGAACGCCTCATGACGGAAACCCTGCTCGCTCCTAGCATGCCTTGAAATTCGAGCGGAGGAGTTGAAGATGCCGAAGGTATCGAGGGACAGCGCCGAGCACGTCGACGATCACGGTGTGGTCGAGGATCGCCACGAGGACGTCGACGGGTACACGGTGAGCTTTGTCACGTTCCGCCAGGACATCGACGCGACCCCGTTGCTCAAAGGGCTGCCAGACGACCGGTGCCAGTGCCCACACTGGGGTTACGTGGCCAGCGGCAAGGTGACGTTTCGGTACGCCGACCGTGACGAGGTCTTCGAAGCCGGCGACGCCTTCTACACACCGCCCGGCCACGCGCCGGTCAAACACGAGCCCGGCACCGAGCTGCTGCTCTTCAGCCCTGCTAAAGAGCTGCGCGCAACCGATGCGGCAATGATGAAGAACATGGCGGCGATGCAGCGCGGATGAGGCGAACGACCGAGGCCGCGGTTCAGGCGCTCGCGCCGCCCGCGAACTCCTCTTCGGGCAGGAGTCCGTGCTGCATCGCGAACATGCTCGCTTTCGCGCGCGTCGACGCGTCGATCTTTGCGTAGATGTGCTCGATGTGGTTGCCCGCGGTCTTCGGTGAGATCACCAGCTGCCGGGCGATCTCCTTGTTCGACAGTCCGCGCGCGAGCAGTATGAGCACCTCTACCTCGCGCGCGGTCAGACCGGCCGGCCCTTCCCGGCGGCGCGAGACGCGGTGACCGGCGGCGCCGAGCACCGCCTCCACGGCATCTGCGTCAAGGCGCCCGGCCTTGACGTCGGCCCTCAGCTCGACAGCTGCATCCTCGGCCGAGCGCTCGGGCCGGTGGGGACGCGGCTCGCGCATCGCCTGGTAGGCGGCATCCGCTCGGTCAGATAAGGGTGCAGGCGCACGCGCTCCCACTCGCCGATGCCGAGCGGCCCGCGCTTGTCCCAGATCGCGTTCGAGACCCCCAACCTGCCGAAGTCGTGCACGAGCCCGGCACGGCGCAGCGTGCGCACCTCCGCGTGGGAGAGGCCAAGCTGCGCGGCGGCCGCGACGGCGAGATCGGCCACCGCACGCGAGTGACCGAGACTGTACGGCGACTTCAGATCGACGAAGTTCGCGATCGCCAGCAGCGCGGCATCGAACCGCTCAGAGGAGAGCACAACGGCGAGCGCCGGCTCTGCGTCGATCACCGCGTCCCACGTTTCGAGTTCGTCCAGGCCGGAGAGGATCGCCTCCGCGTCGGCGCAGAGCAGTTCCGCGAGATTGGGGTCGAACTGCTTGTCGGCGCGCTCGCGAGCGAGCCGCGTGGCTGCGTCAACGCCGCCGGCCCTGTATGCGACTTCGACGAACTCCGCGAGCTGCGCAAGCCGCGCGGCGAAAGGCACCTCGTCGCCCTTGAGCTCGCCCGGCCAGCCGCGCCCGTCCCAGGTCTCATACGCGTTACTCAGCGCGTCGAGCACCGGCTCGGGCAGCCCGAGCTGTTCGCCCAGCGCGCGCGTCATCGCAGCGTGGTGGTTGATCATGTCGGCCACCTCGCGGTGGCCGGACAGCGCGAACTCGAGCGCGACCCGGAAACGATGCGACGCTGCGTGCCCGGATCCGATGCGACGCATCCCGGCCGCCGCCGCGCGCACGCTCCGGAACTCATAGTCGTACTTGCCGGACTTCAGCGCGATGTCGTCGCCGAACCACTTCGCCTGCTCATGAGCATCGGAATGACACCCGACGTTGACCAGCAGCGCCGTGTAGTAGACATCGGCTCGTCGCTGCTCGTCGAGCCCGACCCGCTCAGCGAGCCGCAGCGCGATCAAGCACTGGCGCAGCACGTGCTCCATCGGCTGCCCAAAACCGAGATCAACGCCGAGCGACAGCGCGGCGACGAGCTCCGCCAACCGGAGGTGCGCACGATCGGTCTCATCAGCCACGGGTCGAGACTATCCAGCCCCCGGGTATCCGACCGGTCGAAACGGCGAAAGATGAGGGGAACGCCTCATGACGAAGCCCTCCAGCGCCCGTAGCCTCGCTCTCGGTGCAATCGACCGAGTGGAGGAACCGAATGGCGGTCAACGAGCTGAAGCAAGAGATGCAGGACGGCGGTGCCATCAAGCCTGTCGACGCCTCACTCAAGGTCACCGTCAGCGCGGAGACCTCGGCCTCACCCGAGCAGGTGCTTGCCGCCGCCCGAGACTTCTCCGAGCACCGAGCGCAGATCTGGCCGAACGGGGAAGCCAAGCGCCTGGAAGTACACGAGCGCGGCGATACCTGGGCGGTGGTGACCGAAGGCACGATGGTCGTTGGCGTCTTCTGGGAACGATGCCGCTACGACTGGTCCGAGCCAACGCAGCTCACCGCTACCGTGATCGAATCAAACGTCTTCAAGCCCGGCTCCAGCTGGCAGCTTCAAGCCACTCCACGTGACGGAGCCGGCAGCATCGTTGCGACGACCGTGCTGCGCGACTACCGGCACGGATTCAAGGGCACGTTCGCGAGATCCGTGAACCACCTCGGCGGCAAGCGGCTGTTCGGGTGGTTCCTGCGCCGCGCCCTCGCAGCGATCGAGAAAACACCCACAGACGGCGGACGGACCGCTTAGCAGCACATGCAATCGACCATCAACGCCAGGAGGCCAACGCGATGAGCGTCTGGGACCGCATCTTTGCCGCAGGGTACGACCGGGTCATGTCGGGGCCTGAGAAGGCCACCCTACGAACGCACCGCGAGGCGCTGATCCCTCAGGCCAAAGGCCGTGTGCTAGAGATCGGCGGCGGAACCGGCGCCAACCTCCCCTTCTACGACGGCGTCGAGACGCTCACGCTGACCGAGCCCGATAAGCCGATGGTGCACCGGCTGGAGCGGCGGCTGCAGGAACGTTCTCCAGGGGCCCTGCTCCTCCGTGCTCCCGCCGAAGATCTGCCGTTCGAGGACAACAGCTTCGACGTGGCCGTCTCCACCCTCGTGCTCTGCACGGTCGACGACCAGCCACGAGCGCTGCGCGAGCTGCGCCGCGTACTGAAACCCGGCGGCCGCCTCCTGTTCATTGAGCACGTACGCGCCGACGACCAGCGCCTCGCCCGCTGGCAGGACCGGCTGAACGGGCTCCAAACGCGGTTGGGCCACGGCTGCAACTGCAACCGTCCAACGATCGAGACGATCACCGCGGCCGGATTCGAAATCACCCAGCTCGACCGCGACGTGTTGCGGAAGGCGCCACCGATCGTGCGGCCGCTCGCCGTCGGCGTCGCGCAGACCAACGGTCACCCGGCCTAGACAGCCGGGCCGGGAGCGACGCCACGTCAGCGGAGGATTGCCTCGTGCCTCCGAAGCGGCACCGGGGGCATTTGCCGGACCCCATAAAAACATTCCTGTGACGGCCGTCCTGAGCCTCTT
>VAWT01000365.1 GCA_005883415.1 Actinomycetota bacterium
AGGGAATGGCCAGGTCGTTGCGCCGCGGCGTACAAGCGCTTGACGGTGCGAAGCGCGTGATTGTGACGCTCGGCGACCAGCCGTTTGTCAGCTCCGAGGTGATCGCCCGATTCGCCCGAGCGGCGCCCGGCACGCGCGCCACCTACGGCGGCCGCCCCGGCCATCCCGTCGTGCTCGGCCCGGACCAGCTGCGTGCAGTGCGCGAGCTGCGCGGTGACCGTGGCGCTCGCGAGCTGCTCGGCGACGCGCCGGCCATCGAGTGCGGCCAGCTCTGCTGTGCCCGCGACGTCGACACCCAAGAAGATTTGGAGGCGATCCGCGATGAAGTTAGAGCAGTCCTTTGAGGTGGCCGCGCCGCCCGCGCGGGTTTGGCAGGCGCTGATCGACGTCGAGCGCGTGGCCCCCTGTCTGCCCGGGGCGGCCGTCACTGGCCGGGAGGAAGACGGCAGCTACGACGGCACGTTCTCGGTCAAGATCGGCCCGACGACCGCGTCGTACGCGGGGAAATTGAAGCTCGAGCAGGTGGACGAGGTGGAGCGCACGGCGACGATGCAGGCCAACGGGACCGATCGTCGGGGGCAAGGCGGGGCCCGGGCGACGATCACCTCTCGCCTCCACGCCGCGGATGGAAGCGGCACGCGGGTGGAGGTGGTCACCGATTACCAGATCACCGGGCGCCTGGCGCGCTTTGGGCGCGGCGGGATGATCGAGGACATCGCGCAGCGGCTACTTGTGGAATTTGCTCAGCGGCTCCAGGAGACGTTGGCCGGGGAGGATGGGGAGCAGACGTCGGCGGCCGCCGGCGTCGAGGGTACGTCGGAGGCGCCTGCGGCACCGGCGGGCGACGAGCCGCCGTCGCCCGCGTCGACCACCACCGCCGCAGAGGCTCCGCGGCCCGCTCCGACGCCCGTTCAGCCCCTCGAGGGCGGATCGCTGATCGCCTCCGTGCTCTGGCATCGGGCAAGGCGCAACCCGCCCGCGCTCCTAGCCGTCGTGGCCGGGGTGCTGGTGGTGCTGGCGCTCGTGCGGCGCAGGAGGCGGTGAGGCGCTCGCCCCTAGTGCCCTGACGAGGCCCACAACCGCTTCAGCAGGTCCTCCATCGCCGGGGAGGTCACCTGGTTGCCGGGACAGCACGTCGGCCCGTTGACCACGCTGATCCCGATCTCCAGATGGGGTCCGGTCGAGATTCCCACGTCCCCACATCCCACATCCGAGATCGGTTGGCCGGCTTGCACGACCGTTCCAACCGGAACGAGGGCCGGGGCGGCGTGGCCGTAGTAGATGTAGCGGCCGTTCAAGGGGCCGCCGACCACGCGGATCACCGGAGCATACGGGCCGAATCCCGAGATCCCCTCCTGGACGATCACCCCGTTCGTAACCGCCACCTCGACTGCAGCCGGGCCGCAGGCGGCCCCCGCGGTCGCGATGTCCACCCCCGCGTCTGGTTCCCACGTGCTCGGGGGCTCGACGATCGACAGCGGCTGGATCGGGAACACGAACCCCTGCCCGGCATTGAGGGAGTTCAGTTCCTGGGCGACCTTCTGCTCCTCCGCCAGCTGACGCTTGACCTCCGCGAGGGACATGGCATGGGCGTTTGGGTCGCCCGCAGGATCTTGTGCCTGAGAAAGGGACTGGGCAGCCCCAACCGTCGGCTGGACGACTTGCGGGTGCGCATGCGAACCCGAGGGCGCCGGCAGCGATCCACCGGAGCCGCCGGTGCTTGACCCGCAGGCGGCGAGCACAAGCGCGAGAGCGAACACTGACGCCGTTGTCCGCATCGCTGGTTACTTCATCACTTCAGGCCGTGGCACGCGACAGCACAAGCGGCGGACGCTCGACCGCCTGTTCCGGCAGCGCGGCGCTCAAGCGCCCGTCGCGCACCAGCCGGGAGCTGACGGCGTCAAGGACCGCGGCGGCCATCGGACCCAGTTCCCGCAACGGCTGGTGGGCGTTCTGGCGAACCTCGAGGTCGACCTGCGCGAGCGCATCCAGGCCTGCGTGCATATAGGCGTCGAGCAACAGCGCGACGTCGACGCCGTAGCCCGTGACGAAGGGCAGCTGCTCGAGCAGCTCGCGCCGGGCGGCCACTTCACCCGCCAAGGGCTGCTCCACCGCCGCCAGATCGGGATAGAACGCGTTCAGGAGCGGCCTCGCCGTGAGCTCCGTCACCCGTCCACCTTCGTCGGGCACCGTCACGCCCGCGATCCGGAAGGGCCGGCGGTAGAAGCCTTTGACGAACTCGATGCCGGGCTTCAGAAGTAGCGGGCCGATCAGTCCGCAGACGTAGTGGGCGCCGAAGCACTCCGAATCGGCGTCGAGGAAGCAGATGATGTCGCCGTCCAGAATCGCCAGCGCGCGCCACATCGCGTCGCCCTTGCCGCGGACCGGTCCAAGCTCCGGCATCAACGCGCTCTGATCGTGCACCTCGGTCCCCAGCGACCGGGCAATGGCCGCCGTGCGGTCACGCGAGCCGTCGACGACGACGATCTCGTCGACCACGCCCAAGTCCCGCAGCGGCAGCAGCCGCTCCAGGATCGGCCCAATCGTCTGCTCCTCGTCGCGCGCCGGAAGACAGACTGAGACTGTCGCGCTCCGCTCGGTCGCCAGGCGCTCCGG
>VAWT01000158.1 GCA_005883415.1 Actinomycetota bacterium
TCATCTCCTCCGGACTGGCCAAGTGGGGCCAGACCTCGCGGCTTACGCTGCTGCTTCCGCACGGCTACGAGGGCTCAGGTCCGGAGCACTCCTCGAGCCGCGTCGAGCGGTTCCTACAGCTTGCAGCCGAGGGGAACATCCGAGTCGCGAACTGCACCACCCCGGCGCAGTACTTCCATCTGCTCCGCCGCCAAGCGCGGATCGCAAAGCAGCGTCCGCTGGTGATCATGACTCCCAAGAGCCTGCTGCGGCTGCCGCAGGCCACCTCGCCGATCGCGGATCTGGCCGAGGGGCGCTTCCGCCCAGTCCTGGCAGAACCGGGGGTCGACAACGAGACGGTGACGCGGTTGATCCTGTGCACCGGCAAGATCTACTACGACCTGGTGGGCTCCTCCGTCCGTAAGGAGAATCCGGGTGTGGCGGTGGGCCGGGTCGAGCTCCTGTACCCCTTCCCGCAGGCTGAGATCCTGGAGCTGGTGGCTTCGTATCCACGGCTCCACGAGGTCGTCTGGGTCCAGGAGGAGCCGCGCAACATGGGCGCCCGGGCGTTCATGTCTCCGCGCCTTTTGCAGATCCTCCCCGCGCACCTGCATTTCGGCTACGTCGGGAGGCCGGAGCGCGCCGCCTCCGGCGAGGGCTACCCCGTCGCCCACGCGCACGAGCAGAATCGGATCGTCACCACGGCGATGGACCTGCGCCAGCCGGTGTCTCAGTATCCGCGCAAGCTGCCCGGCGAGCGCTAGCGCGCGGTGGGTCGCGTCGAGCGCGAGGAGCGGATCCTCGAGCGCATCAGGGCAACCCCGCCGGGCTTTGTCCGCACATACGGCGACGTCTCGCCCGGTGCTCCGCGGGTGGCGGGGGCGGTGCTGAGCGCGTGTCACGACGAATCCCTCCCCTGGCACAGGATCGTGCGCGCCGACGGGACGCTGGCCAAGGGAGGGCGCCAGCGGGCGCTGCTCGACGCCGAAGGAGTTCCCTTCCGGGGATCCCGGGTCGACATGCGAATCGCGCGAGTACCCGATCAGCCATGAACGGAGCGTGGGTTCAGCGAGTGATCGAGCTCGCTCCCAGACCGCGCGGATTTCACCTGGTGACAAGCGAGGTCGTCGAGGCGCTGCCCGAGCTCTCAGATGTCCAGACCGGGCTGCTCCACCTGCTGATCCAGCACACGTCCGCGTCGCTGTCGTTGAACGAGAATGCCTCACCCGACGTGCGGCGCGACCTGGAGACGTGGTTCAACGAGGCCGTGCCGGAGCGCGCTTCGTACTGGACCCACACGCTGGAAGGTCCCGAGGACATGCCGGCCCACGTCAAGGCAGCGCTCCTTGGCCCCTCGCTCTCGCTCCCGGTGGCCGGAGGTCGCCTGGCGCTCGGCACCTGGCAGGGGATCTACCTGTGCGAGCATCGCGACCGCGGGGGCACCCGTACGGTGGTTGCAACGCTATGGGGAGCCGGATAGGCTGAGCGCCGCTCAGCCCCGGGCGGCACGACTCGCCGCCCGCCAGGGCGGAACGTCTTAGGGAGGTTTCTCGGATGCGCCACGTCTGTCGGGTGATTGGTCTTTGTTTGGCTGCCGCGGTGCTGGTTCCGGCCGCGGCCTGGGCCGCGACCGGGCCGTACGTGTCGCTGGGCGACTCGTACACGTCGGCTCCGCTGGTCCCGTTCCAGACGGGCAACCCGCCGGGCTGTGGCCGCTCCACCAATAACTACCCCTCCGATGTGACGCGCGTGATCCAACCGCGCACGTTCACCGACGTCAGCTGCGGAAGCGCCACCACCGCCAACATGACCCAGCCGCAGTCGGTGCCGGGCGGCGGGACGAACCCGCCCCAGTTCAACGCGCTGGCGCCGGGCGAGAAACTGGTGACTGTGGGCATCGGCGGCAACGACGCCGGACTGATCGGGGTGGCAGAGACGTGCGCCGAGCTGGATCTCTTCTCTCCCACGGGCACCAACTGCAAGGACCACTACACGGCGTCGGGCTCCGATCCGAACGTGGCGGCGATTAACGCCACCGGTCCGAAAGTGGCTGCGGTGATCCAGGGCATCCACCGGCGGGCACCCTCGTCGCGGGTGTTGGTCGTCGGCTACCCGGACGGGCTCCCGGTCGACGGCTCGAACTGCTGGCCGGTCGTGCCGCTTTCCTCCGGCGACATCGCGTACTTCAACTCGCTCGAGGAGCAACTCAACTCGGTCCTTTCCCAGGATGCCTCGAGCAACGGGGCGACGTACGTCGATACCTTCACCTCCAGCATCGGCCACGACGCATGTAAGGCGCCTGGAGTGGCATGGGTGAACGGAATCGTTCCCAATTCGGTGGCCTATCCGCTGCACCCCAACCAGGCAGGCGAGCAGAACATGGCAAACCAGGTGCTGTTGGCGGTCGGCTAGGCGTCCGTCCGCCTTGGACCGAGCCTGTCGACGACACCGCAGATACGTTGGGGCTATTTCGACAGCCTCTGCCCCGCCGTCTCGGCCACCCTCTCCGGGGCCGCCTTGATGACGCGATTCTGGCAACCTGTGAGCCATCAAGATTCGTAGAAATGGCCTGAAGCACCACACCGCCCGCCGTCACCTGACCCCCAGTCTGGGGGTGCACGACATGGCGATCGACCTCGGGACGGCGAACACGCTCGTCTACGTGGCCGGACGGGGGATCGTGGTATCTGAGCCGTCGGTCGTCGCCTCGGACGTCGAGACAGGTCTCGTCCACGCCGTCGGCTCCGAGGCGGAGCGGATGATCGGCCGCACGCCGGCCACCATCTCCGCCACCCGGCCGCTGCGCCACGGCGTGATCGCTGACTTCGAGCCGACCGAGGAGATGCTGCGGTACTTCATCCGCAGGGTGCTCGACCGCCGCCACGCCCACCCGCGGCTGATCGTCTGCGCACCTTCGGGTGTGACCGAGGTGGAGAAGCGCGCCGTCGAGGAGGCGTCGCTCGCCGCCGGAGCCAGGAGGGTGCACCTGATCGAGGAGCCGATTGCAGCCGCGATCGGCGCCGGGATGCCGATCGAAGAGCCCGTCGGGCGGATGGTGGTCGACGTCGGCGGGGGGACCAGCGAGATGGCCGTCATCTCGCTCGGGGGAATCGTCGTCTACCGCTCCATTCGGATCGGCGGCTACGAGATGGACGACGCGATCGCCCACTACCTGCGCGCCAGGTACCACCTGGCGATCGGGTCCCGGACCGCGGAGACGATCAAGATCGCGATCGGCTCGGCGATCCCGCTGGCCCAGGAGGACTCCTTCCACGTCAAGGGACGTCACCTACTCACCGGACTGCCCACCAGCGTCGAGCTTCGCAGCGAGGAAGTGCGCGAGGCGATCGCCGGTCCCATCGGGGAGATCCTGCAGTCCATCCGTGACACGCTCGAGGAGACCCCGCCCGAGTTGGCCTCGGACCTGGCGCGCGACGGGATCCTGCTCGTCGGCGGCGGAACGCTCGTCAGGGGGTTCCCGGAGCGGGTGGCCGAGGAGACCGGAATGCCGGTGGTCCGCTCCGAGTCACCGTTGACCTGCGTCGCGTTCGGGTCGGGGGCCGCTCTGGACCACTTCGACCAGATCGTCACCACGGGGCGCGGCCCGCGGACCGACCTGGTGACGCCCGATTGGCGCGTGTCGTAGCACCGGCCACGCGCGGGGCGCGAGGCGGGTGACGGCGGCCATCACTGCGCAAGCGCAGGCAGGTTCTGTGTGGAGCGCCGCGATTGCGCAGCGCGATCGTCAGGGTGAGGTGAACCGAATCAACACCACGTCGCCGTCGGCGACCACGTAATCCCGTCCCTCGATCCGTAGCGTCCCACGCTCACGCGCGGCGGCGTACCCGCCCGCGTCGACCAGCTCATCCCAGGGGATCACCTCCGCCCGCACGAAGCCCCGCTGCATGTCGGTGTGAATCAGCCCCGCGGCGTCCCAAGCCGTGGCGCCGCGCCGGATGTGCCAGGACTGTGCCGGCTTGTCCCTGTCGGCGGTGAAGAACGCGATCAGCTCTAGGAGCGAAAAGGCGCCGCGCACGACCGCCTCCAGGCCCGAGCGCTCCAGGCCCAGGTCGGAGCGCATGGAGTCCGCCTCGGCGTCATCCAGCTCCGCCAGCTCGGCCTCAAGGCGCGCTGAGATCGCCACCGCCCGGGCCCCCGTCGAGCGCGCATGGTCCTCGAGCGGCTCAGGGACAGAATCAGCTCCCTCCTCAATGTTGGCGACATACAGGACCGGCTTCGCGCTCAGCGGGGAGAGCAGCTTCACAACCTCTGGTGCGTCCGCCGGCGGTGGGACGGTGCGGGCCGGCCGACCCGCCTGCAGCGCTGCGATCAGATCCCGCAGCCAGCCCTCCTCGGCAATCGCATGGCGCTCGCCCCCCTTGGCGGCCTTCGAGACCCGTTCGAGCCTACGCTCGGCCTGCTCGAGGTCGGCGTACATCAGCTCGGTCTCGACCGTCTCGGCGTCCCTCAGAGGATCCACCCGGCCGTCCGGGTGAACCACGTTGGGGTCGTCGTGGACGCGAACCACGTGCACGATGGCGTCCGTTTCCCGAATGTTCGCCAGGAACTGGTTGCCAAGTCCTTCGCCCCGGTGGGCGCCCGCCACCAGCCCGGCAATGTCACGGAACTCGATCGTGTCCGGCACCACCTTCGATGCCTTCGCCGCCGGCGCCACGGCCTCGAGCCGCTGGTCGGAGACGGGCACAACGGCGACGTTGGGTTCGATCGTGGTGAAGGGGTAGTTGGCGATGTCCGCGGCGGCGCCGGTCAGGGCCGTGAACAGCGAGGACTTGCCGGCGTTGGGAAGGCCCACGATTCCGACCTTCAACGTCAGGCCTCCCTCCCGGCCTGCGAAGAAGGAGCGGGCCAGGCCTCTGCGATCGCCGTGCCTAGCAGCGCGCCGGCCAGCACGTCGCTCGGGTAGTGGACGCCGAGGTACGGCCGGCTGAGGGCGAACGCGACCGCGGCTGCATACAGCGGCCCGGTGGGCGCCAGGCCACGGAAGGCCCGGGTGGCGGCGAAGGATGTCGTGCAGTGGGCGCTCGGAAACGACAGACGCGAGACCGTCGAGGTCAGCGGCGGTAGGCCTTTGAGCTCTGGCCGGCGCCGCCGCACGGCGAGCTTGACAAGGAAGTTCAGGCCGTATGACGCGGCCACGATCCTCATGCCGCGCGACCAGCGCCGGCGGTGATCGGGGCCTCGGTCGAGCACGGCACCACCGCCTCCGATGAGCAACCAGCAGGCGCCGTGCTCGCCCAGGCGGGAGTAGGCGGCGACGAGCCGCTCCAGAGCCGGGGGATGCAAGCGCGTGCGGGCGCCGAGCAGCAACGCGCAGTCCAGCTCGCGGAGCGCCTTGTAGATGACCGGAGCGCTCAGTGACTCAGGTCCCGAATCCGACCCGATGCTCTTCGTGGTCGACGATCACGTACACGACCTTGGTCAAGTCGACAGCCACGGTCCCCGCCTCGGCGGTCAGGTCGTGCCATCCGTCGGAGCCGAGGGCGTTGCGAAGCTTCGTCAACTCGGCGGGCTCCACACGCGCCGCGAGCGTCTGGCCCCCTAGGAACCCGATGCTGATCTTGTGTGGCTTCTCGTTGGCCGCCATCAGTGACCGTTCGCCGGTTGCACGAGCTCTGTGAGCACGCCGCCGGTCGAGGTGGGGTGCAGGAATGCCACCCGCGAGCCGCGGATCCCTATCCGTGGCTGCTCATCGATCAGCCGCAGCCCGGCGCTGGCCAGCCTCTCGAGCGTCTGCTGCACGTCTCCGACGCGGTAGGCCACATGGTGAAGCCCCGTCCCCCGGCGCGAGATGAATTTCCCCACGGCGGTCTCTGGTCCCAGCGGCTGGAGCAGTTCTACGTGCCCGGCTCCGACATCGAGCAGTGCCGCATCGACGCCCTGTTCGGTGACCTTCTCCCGGTGGATCAGCGGCATCCCGAACGTGTCACGGTACAGGGCCAGCGCGGCCTCGATGTCCTCGACGGCCACCCCAACGTGGTCGATTACCTCAAGCATGGGCGGCTGAGGATACTGGCGATCATTCCACCCGCTCCATCCTGGGGTTGGGCGAGTAGGTCCGTCCCACCTTGGCGCATGGGCGGCCCTCGAGCAGCACGACATCGGCGGTGAAGTCGTTCTGGCCCCGGATCAGCGAGGACCCGACCCCGTACGCATCGACCGGTACGGCGAGGGCCTCAAATTCATTGATGCGCGTTGCGTTGAAGCCTCCGCTGGCCACAATTCTCACATCCTGAAAGCCAGCCTGATCGAGGGCGCGTCGCACCTTCTCGACCAGCTGGGGGTTGACGCCGACGGGGGTGAAGCTGCCCATCTCATCGATCAGTGAGCGGTCGACGAGCTGCTCGGAGGTGTCCAGCCGCACCCCCCACAGCTTCGGACCGAGGGCCTCCGCCACCGCCAGCGCGGTCTTGATCGAGTCGTTCTCGAAGTCCACCAAGACGGTGATGTTCATCTCCCCGTGGAAGCGGTCGGCGAACAGGGCCGCCGCTTTGACCGTGTCGCCGCCGTAGGCCGCGATCAGTCCGTGGGGCACCGTGCCGATCCCTCGGCCGCCCCACCATGACGCCTGGGCGTCGGTTGAGACGCCGATCGCGCCGGCCACGTGGGCGCTCCAGCCGTCGCCGGTCTGCACCAACCAGTGGTCGTGACGGGCGGGGAAGTAGAAGATCTGCTTGCCACGGGCTGCCTCCACCACCTCCGCCACGTTGCGCATGATCAGCGAGCGGCGGGCCATGCAGCCTAGGTAGACCGTCTCGAGATGGGCGAACAAGCTGTAGTCGCCCTCGATCGTCATCACGGTGAAAAACCTGCATCGTGACGGTGGGGTGATGGCCCTCCGCCTCGAGCAGGCTCTTGGTGTGGACGAAGTACGCGTCCGAGTAGTAGCCCTCGCGGATGCGCTCGACCGGAAGACGGAAGATCGCCGGATCCAGTCGGGTAGCAACCTGGGTAGACATGGAGCGAGTTTATTCGGGTAGGGTCGTCTCCGGTTCGTGGCTGAACGCGATTTTCCACATGCGTCGGTGATCGAAGGCGTGCGCTTCACCGCCCAGGTCGCGCTGCCCAACCTGATCCAAGGGCTGTTCCGGCGACGGAAGCAAGCCTCGGCTATCGCCAGCCGAACCGGAGCCGATGGACTGGCGGTGGGCTTCCTTGCCGGCGTGAAGCGGAGCTACGGCGAGGGGCCGGTGTGGATCCGGGTGGCCAAGGACGAGACCCTGCTTCTGCTTGGCCGCACGCCGATCAGGCGCGCGCTCGAGGGGTCGCCGGAGCCATTCGCCGCGGATCCCGAGCCGAAAAAATCGGCCATGTCGCACTTCCAGCCCCACGCGCTCACGATCTCTCGAGACGGCGACTGGGAGGATCGGCGCAAGTTCACAGAGGCCGTGCTGGACGCTGGCATGTCCTCGCTTGCCGACCGGTTCGCCGCGGTCTGCGTCGAGGAGTCGGCTCGCTTGGAGGAGGAGCTTGACTGGGACACATGGAACCGCGCCGTTCGCCGCGTCACTCGGCGGATCATTCTCGGCGACGGGGCAGCCGACGACGATTCGATCTCCGAGATGCTCGGAGAGCTGATGGACAAGTCAAATCCCCCGGGCGGGGGAGACGAGGAGCTCTACGAGCGTTATGTCGCCGCGCTTCAGCGCTACGTGGACGAGGCGGAGCCAGGCAGCCTGGTGAGCCTGTTCGAACGCGCGCCAGTGACCGAGCGCACCGAGCCTGTCGGGCAGGTCACCCACTGGCTGTTCGCGCTCGGGGATACGTTGGCCATCAACGCGTTGCGCTGCCTGGCGTTGCTCGCCGCGTTCGACGAGCAGCACAAGCGCGTCTCGGAGGAGGTCGCGAACGCGGATCTCAACACCGAATCGGGCGTGGATTCGCTGAAGGTCCTCGAGGCCTGCCTTCAGGAAGCGATGCGGCTGTGGCCGACGACGGCGATGCTGTCGCGCGAGGCCGTGCGTGATGTCGACTGGGACGGGATCACGATTCCGGCCGGCAAGCAGGTCCTGATCGTCAACACCTTCAACCACCGTGATGACGACGCAGTGCCGTTCGCCGATCGCTTTGATCCCGACGCGTGGCTGTCGGGCGACGCCGCCGATGACTGGATCTTCAACCACTTCAGTCATGGGCCGCAGGGCTGTCCCGGCACGGCGCTGGCGCTGTTCGTGGGCAAGGCGATGCTGGCATCTCTGCTGGGTCCGGGCTCCGAGGTCCGCCTGCTCTCGCCGCGGCTCGACCCGACCAAGCCACTTCCGCACACGCTCGATTTCTTCGGCCTGAAGCTCTCGCTCGGCGGCTCGTCGGCGGGCTAGCCGCAGGCGCTACCCGAGCAGCTCGCGCGCCAGGTCCGCGTAGAAGCCGGCGGCGAACCCCAGGTCGCGGACGTCGATTCGCTCGTCGGCGTTATGAACGAGCGGCGCCACGTCCAGGATCGTCATGTGGCGCTGCGGAAAGAACCCGTAGGCCACGCAGTCGGGGAATGCCTCGCGAAACCAGCGGGAATCGGAGCCGCCCGGCAGTATCACCGGGACGGTGTCCGCGCCCGGATCGTTATCGCCTATCCAGCGGTCGATGGCATCCATGAGCGGAGAGGCGACCGCCGAGGCGTTGCCCGTGGCCGTCTCGGTGAACTCGATCTCCAGCGGGCCGTCGGCGCCGAGCAGCTCCTGGAGGCGCCGTTCGGCCAGCTCCTGGCCCAGGCCAGGGGGGACGCGGCAGTCGACCTTCACGTACGCTCGGGAGGGGATCACGTTGATCTTCTCCGATGCCTGGGCCATGGTGGGGGTCATCGTCACGCCTAGCATCGGCTCGACCAGCGTCAGCAGCGCCGGCTCGACCTCCCGGATCCGGGCGACCGCCGCCTCGGGATCCGAAGGATCCTCCCCCAACCCCCGCAGTAGCGCCGCCGGGGCTTCGGTGACGTCGTATGGCGGCTGGCGCTCGGCCAGTGCCGTCAGCACCGGGGCCAGCTTCAGCAGTGCGTTGTCGCCCGTCCGGGGCAGCGATGCGTGGCCCGCGGCACCGCGCGCGGTGACCTTGAAGCGGAAGATCCCCTTCTCCGCGCAACAGACGCCGTAGCGGCGCCGGCCCCGGTACTCGAACACCTCGCCTCCGCCCTCGTTCAGGAGCATGTCGCAGCGCACCTTGTCCGGATGGTTCTCGGTCAGCCAGTGGGCACCCTTCGCGCCGCCGGTCTCCTCGTCGCACACGAACACCAGCTTGAGCTGCCCCCGAGGTCGCCATCCCTCGCTGGCCAGTGCCGCCGCGGCGACGGCTTCGGCAGCGACCTGGGACTTCATGTCCAGCGCGCCGCGGCCCCACAGAAACCCGTCCGCCACGTCGCCCGACCAGGGATCGTGACTCCACTCCGACGCCTCGGCGAGCACCGTGTCGACATGGCCGAGGAAGCAAAGCGACGGCCCATGATCCGTGCCTTCCAGCGTGGCCACCAAGTTCGGGCGGTCCTCGGTGGCGCTCAGAAGCTCGACCTCGAACCCGGCTTCTCGAAGATACTCGGCTAGGTATTCGATTGCGGGCCGTTCGTTGCCGGGGGGGTTGACGGTGTTGAAGCGGACAAGCCGCTTAAGGACGTCGGTCGTTTCGGCCTGCAGGTCCATCGGTCGGTGGAGCCTAACGCGGTGCCGGGGAGCGCTTGACGCACAGGCCGCCGAGCGAGCCCTCGATCACCAGCTTGGCACCAACGGCGAAGATGATGATCCCGGCCACGATCACCAGATGGATGTAGCTGTATGCGTCGGCCGCGGCCAGCACCGGATCGGTGTGGACCCGCAGTCGTTCCTGGGCGGTGCGGGCCAGCTCGTCGAAATACGTCCACCACAGGCCGACGGTGGCCACAAAGCACAGCGAGAACAGGACCAGAGTGTGCGCGGTCAATGCTGAGCTGGCCTGGGCGCCGATGGCCACAATCGACTCTCCGAGACAGATGATCACGAACAGGCCGTAGCGCTCCGCGAAGTGAGCGACGGCGACGCGCTGAAGGCTGCGCAGGCGCTGCCGGGAAAACCAGGCCGGTCCCGCGTAGTCGATCGCCGCGGCCACGAGCCACAGGGCGGTCCGAGGCCCGGACGCCAGGAACGAACCGGCGATCAGGAGGGCCATCCCGACCACGACCGTGATCGCGAACCCGGCGATCGCGCTCCACTGCGCCCTTCCGGCTCGCGACGCCTGGGCATAGAGGGCGAGGTGCAGGAACCGCACCACGGCATAGCTCACCGCGAACAGCGTCCCGCGCTGCTCGAACGCATGGGGCAGCGCCAGGCCTGCGACGAAGATGAACCCCATCGCCACCAGCAACACCAGCCGTAGCTCGCGGGCCTCGTCGTCGAATGCGTTGGCGACCCAGACGAACGCTGACCACGCCCACCAGACGAGCGCCAGCGCGAGCATCGACCGTCCGAACCCGCCCCACGTCGGGTCCCGCGCCAGCAAGGTGACGACCTGCGTGACCGCGAATGCGAACACCAGATCCCACAGCAGCTCCACCGGGCTCGTCCGCCGCTCGCGCGGAGCGGCCTCGGCCACCTGGTCGGTAACTCCGGTCACGCCGAGAGCGTACGATCAGCCGCCGTGGGCAGCCGTGAAGACGACCTCGAGCTCGCACTCGAGTTGGCCGACGTCGCGGACTCGATGACCGTGGAGAGCTTTCGGGCCGAGGGCCTGGTCGTTGAAAACAAGCCGGACCAGACGCCCGTGACCGAGGCCGATCGCGCGGTGGAGCGGAAGGTTCGCGCGCTGCTGGCGCAAGCCAGACCCGGCGATGTGGTGGCCGGCGAGGAGTACGGGCCGGGCGAAGAGGCAGCGGACGGCGGGCGGCGGTGGATCGTGGATCCGATCGATGGAACCAAGAACTACGTGCGCGGGATCCCGGTTTGGGCCACGCTGCTGGCCCTCGAAGAGGGAGAGCAAATCACGGTCGCTGTGGCCTCGGCGCCCGCGCTGCACCGGCGGTGGTGGGCGGCGCGCCACAACGGGGCGTTCATGACGGACGGGGTGGGCGATACAAAACGGCTCCGAGTCTCCGGGGTGAGCGAGCTCGCGGAAGCACAGCTGTCGTTCGCGGGATTCGAGGACTGGGAGGCGAAGGGACGGCTCGACGCGCTGCTCGAGCTCGGCCGGCGCTGCTGGCGGACGCGTGCCTTCGGCGATTTTTGGGGCTACATGCTGGTCGCCGAGGGCGCAGTGGAGATCTCGTGCGAGCCCGTCGTCGAGCTCTGGGACCTGGCGGCGCCGCAGCTGATCGTCGAGGAGGCCGGGGGTCGCTTCACCGACTTGAGCGGCGAGGCCCGCGCCGGCGGCGGCAGCGGGGTCGGCACGAACGGCCTGTTGCACGAGGCGGTGCTCGAAATCGTGGGGTTGTAGGGCCAGGAGCCGCCGGCCGCGGCCCGCGCGATGAATGCGCAACCGCGGCCTCCGCGCCACCTTCCATACTTCACAGCATGCAGCGGCTGTTCGGTGACGACGCACCGTCGCGCGCTGACGCGGTGGCACCCTCCGGTGCACCGCTTGCCACCCGCCTGCGGCCCCGAACGTTGGACGAGTTCGTTGGCCAGGATCGGCTGCTCCAACCGGGCTCGGCCCTTCGCACCGCGATCGAAGAGGGTCGGCCCCACTCGATGATCCTCCACGGCCCTCCAGGGAGCGGGAAAACCACACTGGCCCGACTGATAGCGGAGTCCTCGAGCGCAGCGTTCGAGGAGCAGAGCGCGGTGCAGGCGGGCCGGGCGGAGGTCAGGGCGGTGATCGAGCGCGCGCGCGAGCGCCTGAGCACGAGCGGCACAAGGACCATCTTCTTCCTCGACGAGATTCACCGGTTCAACAAGGCGCAGCAGGACGCCCTGCTCCCGGCGGTCGAGGACGGGCTGATCACGCTCATCGGGGCGACCACCGAGAATCCGTACTTCGAGGTCAACTCCGCCCTGTTGTCCCGCACCCAGGTGTATGTGCTCGAGCAACTGAGCTCGGCCCAGATCCGCACGCTGCTCGACCGGGCCGTCCACCGAGGCGAGTGCGGGACGCGGACGGTC
Organism: Actinomycetota bacterium; assembly: GCA_005883415.1. Classification (GTDB taxonomy): domain Bacteria; phylum Actinomycetota; class Thermoleophilia; order Solirubrobacterales; family Solirubrobacteraceae; genus Palsa-465. The sequence continues at coordinate 12,048 of VAWT01000158.1, forward strand.
GAGCCCGAGGCGCTCGAGTTCCTCGCCGACCGTTCGGGTGGCGACGCTCGGACGGCGCTCAACGCGCTGGAACTGGCCTGTCAGACGGCTGGGGAGGGGCCAGGGTCCGACTCTGTGACGCTGGCCTACGCCGAGGACGCGCTCCAGCGCCGCGCGCTGCTATACGACCGCCAGGCCGACTACCACTACGACACGATCTCGGCTTGGATCAAGGCCACCCGAGGCTCGGACCCCGACGCATCGCTCTACTACCTAGCGTTGATGCTCGAGGGCGGAGAGGACCCGCGCTTCATCGTCCGCCGGATGGTCGTCCTTGCCTCGGAGGACATCGGCAACGCCGACCCCCAGGCGTTGACGGTCGCGACCGCGGCGGCGCAGGCGGTCGAGCACGTGGGGTTGCCGGAGGCCCAGTTTGCGCTGGCGCAGGCAGCCATCTACTTGTCGCTGGCGCCCAAGTCCGATGCCACCAAGCGGGCGATAGTCGCGGCCAGGGAGCTGATCAGCGAGCGGGGGGCGGACCTGCCGCCGAGCTATCTGCGATCTTCCACGCGCAAGCGCGGGGATTACGACAATCCGCATAAGCGTCCCGGTCACGTCTCGCCGCAGGAGCTGATGCCCGAGTCCGCGATCGGGCGCCGGCTCTACGAACCTGACGAAGCGGAGGCGCGGCTGCGGGAACACCTGGAGGAGATCCGCCGGGCGCGCGGAAGGGGCAGCTGAGCGGGCTACCCTTTGAATTCGTGCCCGCCCAGGCCTACAGAGGCAAAGAGTGTGTCTGCCAGCTGCGCAAGGGCATCTGCGACCAGTCGTGTGTCGAGGGGATGCTCGAGACCAGGTTCTACATCGCCTGCCTGCGCCTGACCGGGCGGCGGTGCGTGGTCATCGGTGGCGGCGACGTGGGACTCGAGAAGGTCGAGGGGCTGCTGGCCTGCGACGCCGAGGTGACGCTGGTCGCGCCAGACGCCCATCCCGAGCTCGTGCAGCTGGCGCTCGAGGGCGCGATCCGCTGGGAGCAGCGCGAGTACGAGTCCTCGGACCTCGATGGCTGCCTGATCGCGATCGCCGCGACATCGGACACCGATGTCAACGTCCGCGTGTTCGAGGACGCAGAGCAGCGGGCGATGCTGGTCAACGTGGTTGACGTCCCGCCGCTGTGCAACTTCATCCTCCCGGCGATCGTGCGCACCGGCCCCATCGCCATCGCTATCTCCACGGCCGGAGCGTCGCCCGCGCTGGCCAAGCGGATGAAGCGGGAGATCGGCGAGCTTTTCGGCGAGCCGTACGCGATGCTGGCCGTGCTCCTGAACGAAGCCCGTGGGTGGGCAAAGGCCACGCTTCCGAGTTATAAAGACCGCAAGGAGTTCTTCGAGTCGATCGTGGAGGGCGAGCCGGATCCCGTCGAGTTGCTGCGCGAGGGGCGCTTCGATGAGGTGCGCGAGCTGGTCGAAGACGCGATGCGGGAGCACGCTCCTGCGTGAGCACTGAGCCGGGCGGCCGCCTGACGCACGTCGACGAGCGCGGCCGGGCCCGCATGGTCGACGTGTCCTCCAAGCCAGACACCGAACGCCGCGCTCTAGCCCAGGCGGTGGTGCGGGTATCAGCCGCGACGGCGCAGGCGGTTGAAGCTGGTGACGCTCCGAAAGGCGACGTGCTCGGCGTGGCCAGGATCGCCGGGATCCAGGCAGCCAAGCGGACCGCCGAGCTGATTCCCCTGTGCCACCCGCTGCCGCTGTCGTTCATCGGCGTGGATGGAGCGGTCGACCCGGAGGCAGGCACGATCACGCTGAGGGCCGAGGCCAGAACCACAGGCCCCACCGGCGTGGAGATGGAGGCCTTGACGGCGGCGAGCGTAGCGGCGCTGACCGTGTACGACATGATCAAGGGCATGGAGCGCGGGGCCAAGATCGAGGAAGTCATCCTGCTCGAGAAGGCCGGTGGGCGCTCGGGCCAGTGGCAGCGTGGAGAGGGGCCAGGGCGATGAGCACCGAGCTGAGCGACGTTCTGGGGCGGGCGCGGGTGATCGACCTGAGCTATCCGCTGACCGCCGACTTCCCTCTGTTTCCCGCCTACGACCCGGTGCGGGTGGCGCAGAAGTTCTCCTGCGAGCGCGACGGTTTCTTCGTCAAATCGTGGGCGTTCGACGAGCACTCCGGCACGCACGTCGATGCCCCCGCCCATTTCGGCGCGGGTGCGCCGACCGTTGACCGCATCCCGCCCGAGGAGCTGATCCTCCCGGTTGTGGTGATCGACGTCCGCGAGCACGTCGAGCGCGATCACGATGCCACCGCCACACCGGATGACGTCCTGGCCTTCGAACAACGCCACGGCCCCCTCCCCGGGCGTTGCGCCGTGTTTGCGCTGACCGGGTGGGGGAGCCGCGTCCATGACCCGGCTGCCTACCTCAATGCCGATGACTCGGGCACTCTTCATGCTCCGGGCTTCAGCGAAGAGCTGACGGAGTTCCTCAAGGCCGAACGTCCCGGCGTCCGAGCGATCGGTCTCGACACCGCCAGCCTGGACATCGGCGCCAGCCGGGACTTCCCTGCCCACGTCAGCTGGCTGCCCAGCGGCCGCTATGGGATCGAGAATCTCGCCAACCTCGACCGGCTGCCCCCCACCGGAGCGGTGGCAGTCATCGGTGCACCGGCGCTGGCCGGAGGGAGCGGGGGACCTACTCGTGTCTTGGCGCTCCTGACATGAGCCGTCGCCCCGGCTGCGGCGGCCAAGACGTCGAATGAGGGCCGCAATCATCACGATCTCGACGTCGGTCGCCGCCGGCCGCACGGAGGACCGCTCCGGCGCGGCGCTGGCCGAGCTGGCGGCTGCGGCCGGCGTCGAGGTCGTGGCCAGGGAGACCGTGAGCGACGATCGCCGACAGATCGAGGACCTGCTCCGGCGTCACGCCGCGCGCGCGGCGGACACCCCACTCATCTTTACCACCGGGGGCACCGGCCTCACCCCCGATGACGTCACGCCCGAAGCGACCCGGGCCGTGATCGACCGGGACGCGCCGGGGTTCGCCGAGGCGATGCGGGCCGAGTCGCTCAGGCACACCCCGATGGGGATTCTTACCCGCGGCGTGTCCGGCATCGCGGGCCGCACGCTGATCATCAACTTCCCGGGGAACCCAAAGGCGGTCCACGAGCTGTTCGGAATCGTCGCTCCGACGCTCGAGCACGCGGTCGCGACGCTTCAGCGTGAGCCCGGGAGGGCCAACAAGGGTGCCCGACACGCCGGCCATTGAGCTGCGCGGCGTCGGACGCCGGTTCGGCGAGCGCACCGCGCTCAAGGAGGTCTCGGTACTCCTGCCGAGAGGCGCGACGCTGGCGGTGCTGGGGCGCAACGGAGCCGGGAAGTCGACGCTGCTGCGGATCCTGGCCACCCTGCTGAGACCACACGGAGGCGAGGTGGAGGTGCTCGGGGAGCCGCTACCGCGGCGGGCGTTCGCCGTTCGGCCGAAGATCGGTCTCCTGGGACACGAGCCGCTCCTCTACCGCGACCTGACCGGTCGCGAGAACTTGCAATACCACGCGCGCCTGTACAGGCTGCCCGAGGACAAGGTGGACCGGTTGCTGGAAGCCGTTGGCATGGAGCTCCGCGGGGACGATGCCGTCCGCTCTCTGTCGAGGGGGATGGTGCAGCGGCTCGCGGTTTGTCGGACGGTGCTCCACGAGCCGGAGCTGCTGCTGCTCGACGAGCCTCGAGCAAACCTCGATCCCGCCGCCAGCGACCTGGTCGAGCCCCTGATCGGCGGCAGCAACGGACGCACTCGGGTGCTCACCAGCCACGATCCGGAGGCGGCGATCAAGGAGGCAGACCTCGTCCTGGGGCTCAGAGACGGCCAGCCCGCATTTCTGGCGCAGCCCGGCGGGCTCGACGCCCGGCAGGTCAAGGAGCTCTACGCATGAGCACAGTGCTGGCCGTCCTGCGCAAGGACCTACGGCTCGAGCTGCGCACATTCGAGACGCTGCCGGCCATGGCGCTGTTCTCGCTCTCCACCTTTGTGATCTTCCACTTCGGGTTCAACCAGGCAGCGATCGCCGGTCAGCTGGCGGCCGGGGTGCTCACCGTCACGCTCCTGTTCGCGGCGCTCCTGGGCGCGGGTCGGCTGTTCGTCGCCGAACGAGAGCAGGGCGGCTTTGACGCCTTCCTGCTGGCCCCGGTGGACCGCAACGCGCTGCTGGTCGCGAAGGCCGTGGCGATGTTCATCTTCCTGGCGGTGCTCGAGGTGATCGCCGTGCCCGCGTTCGGGCTGTTATTGCTGGGGCCGCCCCTCGGCCCGCGGCTGCCTGGGCTGATCGCCGTGCTGGCGCTGGCCGACCTCGGGCTGGCCGTGATCGGGACCTTCGTCTCGGCGATCGCGATCCAGACGCGCGCGCGCGACCTGATCGCGCCCATCATCGGGTTGCCGCTGCTGATTCCCGCGCTAATCGCCACGGCCCGGGCGGCAGGCCCGTTGCTCGCCGCCCACGGCTCAGGTTCGCCTCCAACCAAATGGATCGCAATCCTCGCTCTTTATGATGTCGTATTCGCCCTGATCGCCTACGCGGTATTCGACTACCTTCTGGAGGATTGACTCCTTGACCACGTTCGGCCGCGGGCTTCGCACCCTCGTCCTCGCCACGGTCCTGACCATCATCGTCGCACTGGCGCTGGTCTTCTTCTACGCCCCGCTCGATGCCGACCAGGGCTTCATCCAGAAGATCTTCTACCTGCACGTGCCGCTGGCGATCGTCTCCCTGTGCGGATTCGTGTTCGGAGGCCTACTCGCGATCGGCCACCTGCGCACCCGGAATCGGGCCTGGGACATGCGCTCCTACGTGGCGATTCACATGGCATTGATCTTCGGCGTCGGCGGCCTGATCACGGGGTCGATCTGGGCCAAGGCCTCGTGGGGACACTGGTGGGACTGGAGCGACCCCACCCTGACCTCGTTCTTGATCGTGCTGCTTCTGTTCGCCACCTACCAGCCGCTTCGCTTCTCGATCGAGGATCCCGAGCGCCAGGCCAGGTACGCGAGCGTGTTCGCGGTGGTGGCGGCCGCCTTCGTGCCGCTCAACTTCATCGCCGTTCGGTTGGCGCAGCAGTTCGTCCACCCGCGGATCCTGACGTTGGGGGGCGGCAACCTGCCCGGCTCGATGCGGCTCACGTTCCTGGTCTCCCTGCTGGGGATGGCGCTCCTGTATGCCACGCTCTGGAAGTACGAGATGACCGCCAAGAACGCTCGCATCCAAGTCCGCCGGCTGCGGCGGTCCCTGCTCGGCGACGATTCTGTCCGCCCGCTCGGCAGGAGCGCGGCTCCGTCATGAGCGCGCTGGCAGTCTCACCGGCGCTCGCCCCCGGCAAGGCAGCTCCTTACGTGATCGCCGCCTACGCGGTATTTCTGGCGATCGTGCTGATCTACGTGGCGATCATGGCCCGGCGGCTGACCCGGACCGAAAAGGACGTCCAGCAGCTCAAGCGCGAGCTCGATCAGCGTGCGGCAGCGGCCGAGCACAAAGACGAGCGGGAGCCCGTTCTATGAGCGAGCTGCTGGCGATTGGGGTCTCGCACAAGACGGCCCCGGTAGAGGTCCGTGAGCGCCTGGCGCTGACAGACCGACGGGCCGCGGAGTTCCTCCGCGAGTTGCGCGGAGCCGCCGACGTGCAGGAGGCGGTCGCGATCTCGACGTGCAACCGGACCGAGCTGTACCTGGTCGTGGGCGATCCGGTCGAGGCGGAGTCGACCGCCCTGACGATGCTCTCACGGCAAGCCGGCATCCGGCCTACGGCGCTTGCCTCCGCGATCTACGCCCATCGCAACTGCGAGGCGGCGCGACACCTGTACCGGGTAACCGCCGGACTGGAGTCGATGATCGTGGGCGAGAACGAGATCCAGGGACAGGTCAAGCGGGCATACGACGCGGCGCTGGCCAAGGAGACCACGGGTCCGCTCACGAACCGCCTGTTCAAGGCGGCGATCGAGACCGGCAAGCGGGTGCGCACCCAGACTGCCATCGGCGAGCGTCAGCTCACCTTGCCCGCGGTGGCGGTTGCGCTCGCGCGGGAGCTGCTTGACGAATTGCGCAGCCGCGAAGTCGTGATCCTGGGCACCGGAGAGACCAGCGAGCTGACGGCCCGCGCCCTCGCCGACTCGGGCGTGCGCGCCGTGTTCGTCGCCACACGCAGGCGCGACCGGGCAATCGGGCTGGCGCGCCGCTACGGCGGCACCAGCGTCAACTTCGACGAGTTGCCGCAGGCGCTGGAGCGGGCCGACATCGTGGTGGCGGCCACCGCGTCGCCGCACCTCCTGATCGAGGCGGCCGCGCTGGAGGAGGTCATGGCCCGCCGCGAGCAGCAGCCGATGCTCGTGATCGACCTGGCCGTCCCGCGCGATGTCGACCCGGCGAGCACCGGGATCGCCGGCGTGTCCCTGTACGACATCGATGACCTCCAGGCGGTGATCGCGCGCAACCGCAAGGTGCGCCAAGCGGAGGCCCGCAGGGCGGAGGGGATCATCGAGGAGGAGATCCAGCAGTTCGCCAGCTGGCTGGGATCGCTCGAGGTGCTCCCCACGCTGGCGGCGCTGCGGTCACGGGCCAACGAGATCGCGGCCCAGGTGGTGCGGGAGAACGCGGGCAAATGGGAGTCCGCGTCGCCGCGCGATCTCGAGCGGGTCGGAGCCCTCGCCGCCGCCGTGGTCAACCGACTGCTACACGACCCGACGGTAAGGATGAAGGAGCTTCGCGACGATCGTGTCCACGCCCGGATGGCGATCGTGCGCGAGCTGTTTGGGCTCGAGGCCGCTCGAGCGGTGCCGGAGGCGGTCGACGAGCATCCCGAGCCACTAGCCGAGGTGCGCGAGCTCCGATCGCGTCGCCGTTGATCCGGATCGGGACCCGCGGTTCGGCGCTCGCGCTCGCGCAGTCGCGGTGGGTCGCCGAGCGGATTGCGGACGACACCGCGCTGGTGACGATCACCACCGCGGGCGATCGCGGCGCCAGCCTGGCCGACAAGTCCCAGTGGGTTGCGGAGCTGGAGCAGGCCCTGCTTCAGCAACGCATCGACCTGGCGGTCCACTCCGCCAAGGACGTGCCTGCGGAGCTGGCGGAGGGGCTGGAGCTCGTCGCCATCCCCGACCGCGCCGATCCTCGCGACGCGATCTGCGGCGCGCCGTCTCTGCAAGCCCTGCCTGCCGGGGCGCGGGTTGGGACGAGCAGCCTCCGCCGCAAGGCTCAGCTGCGGGCGGTTCGCGAGGACATCGACGTGATCGACATGCGCGGCAACGTCGACACCAGGCTTCGCAAGCTGGCGGCTGGCGAGTGCGACGCACTGGTGCTCGCGGTGGCGGGACTTCGGCGCCTGGGACACGAGCCCGACGGGACCTTGGATGAGCTGGTGCCCGCCGCCGGTCAGGGCGCGCTGGCATTACAGGCACGCACCTGCGACGAACATGTACGTACATGTACACGGAGTGTCCGGGATGAACAGACCACGACCTGCGTTCTCGCCGAGCGCGAGCTCACGCGGCGACTAGAAGCCTCGTGCAACAGCGCTGTTGGCGCCAATGCTCGACCGGCCGGCACCGGACACCTCGAGCTCCGGGCTTGGGTGGGCCTCTCCGACGGATCGGCGTGGATCAGCGACCGGCTGAACGGACGGCCCGGCGGACTGGGATCCGCGGTCGCAGAGCGCATGCTGTCGGTCGGCGCGGCGGGGATGCTCAGGTGACGGTCTACCTCGTCGGTGCCGGACCCGGCGATCCCGTCCTGCTCACGACCAGGGCGCTTCAGCTGATCGCTGCCGCGGACGTGATCGTGTACGACCGCCTGATCCCAGCTGAGGCCCTGGCGGGGGCGAGGGCCGGCGCCGAGCTCATCTACGCCGGCAAGCAGGGCGGCGGGGTATCGGCCGACCAGGACGAGATCGAGCGGCTGCTGGTGGATTTTGGTTCTGCCGGGGGCACTGTCGTTCGCCTGAAGGGCGGTGACCCGTTCGTGTTCGGCCGCGGCGGCGAGGAGGCCGAAGCGCTAGCCGAGGCCGGGGTCCCGTTCGAGATCGTGCCGGGCGTGACGGCTGGCGTGGCCGCTCCCGCCTACGCCGGGATACCCGTTACCCATCGGGACGCGGCCAGCGCGGTCGCGTTTGTGACCGGTCACGAGGATCCGTCGAAGCCCGAGCCCGCCGTCGATTGGGAGGCGCTGGCGGTGTTCCCCGGCACGTTGGTGGTCTACATGGGGATTCGGCGGCTGGACGCGATCACCGAAAGGCTGATCGAGGCCGGGCGCTCGCCACGGGAGCCGGCTGCGGTGATCGAGCGTGGGACGCTGCCTGACCAGCGCGTCATCGAGGGGACGCTAGAGACGATCGCCGCCACCGCGGCATCTGAGGGAGTCAGGGCGCCGGCGGTCGCCGTGTTCGGGCAGGTCTCGGCCTCCCGGGAACGGCTGAGATGGTTTGAGAACCGGCCGTTGGCCGGCATCCGGGTGGCCGTCACCCGAGCACGGGCCCAGGCCAGTGAGCTTGCAGCGCGGCTTCGAGCGCTTGGTGGCGCCGTTGTGGAGGTTCCGGCGATCAGGGTCGTGCCTCTGGCGGGTCCAGCGCCTAGGCTTGCGGGCTACGACTTGATCTGTCTGACCAGCCCCAACGGGGCCCGGGTGCTCTTCGACCGTCTGCGGGATGCCGGGCTCGACGCCCGCGCACTGGCCGGCGCCAGGGTGGCGGCGATCGGGCCCGGTACAGCCGCCGCGCTCGAGCGTCACGGGATAACGGCCGACATCGTGCCCGACCGGTTTGTCGCCGAGGGACTGATCGAAGCGCTGGCGGACGTACCAGTGAGGCGGGCCCTCATCGCGCGCGCGGCGGACGCGCGTGACGTGCTCCCTGCGGCCCTTCGCCAGAGGGGGGCGGAGGTCGACGTCATGCCTCTCTATGAGACGGTTCCCGAACCGCTCGATCAGACCCATCTGGAGCAGGCCGAGCGCGCTGACTACGTGACCTTCACGTCCTCCTCCACGGTTCGGTTCTTCCTGTCCGCCGCCGGCGAAAGGCTCGGTTCGGGGGCGCGGCTGATCAGCATCGGTCCGGTCACGAGCGCCGCGCTCAGAGAGCGGGGGCTAGAGCCCCACGTCGAGGCAGGGAGGCACGACATCGAGGGGCTGGTTGAGGCGCTCGTGCGCGACGCGGAAGAGCGGCGAGGTGCGCTGTGGGCGTGAGCGAGGCCATCCCGACCCAGCCCGCATTTCTGTTCGACCTGGACGGGACGCTGGTGGACAGCGTCTACCAGCACGTCGTGGCCTGGCGGGAGGCGCTCGAGGCCGTCGGCATCAACCTCCCGGTCTGGAAGATTCACCGCCGGATCGGTATGAGCGGGGGACTATTTGTCAACGCCCTGGCGCGGGAGCTCGATACGGAGCTCGACCGCGAGATCCTGGACAGGCTCCCGACGCTTCATACCGACGCCTACATCCGCCACTTCCACAGCGTGCGACCGCTGCCGGGAGCCGTTGAGCTTCTGGAGACTCTGACCGAGCACCGTGTGCCCTGGGCAATTGCCACCAGTGGTGTCGAGCGGTCCGCCAAGCTCGCACTGGAGTTACTGGAGCTGGACCCCCAGACGCCGGTCGTGACGCGCGACCAGGTGCGCTATGCCAAGCCGGACCCCGACCTGTTCCTGACGGCCGCCGAGCGCCTCGGGGTCGGCATCCGCGAGAGCCTCGTCGTCGGCGACAGCGTGTGGGACCTGCTGGCGGCCAGGAGGGCGAGCGCCCTGGGGATCGGCGTGCTCTCGGGGGGCTACGGCCGCGAGGAGCTCATCTACTCTGGCGCCTTCCGCGTCTACGAGGATCCCCACGACCTTCTCGCCCACATCGATGAGGTAGGAGTACGGCGTCCTCTCTGACGCCCCTGGCACGGCGTCCTCTCCGCCCCCCGGCGGCGCCCCGCGCTACTCCATCAGCCCTCGCCGCATCGCCTCGGCGACGGCGGCCGCCCGGTCGTGGACCCCGAGCTTATCGAGCAGGCTCTTGACGTAGGTCTTGACCGTCGAGGAGCTGATGAACAGGCGCTCTCCGATCTCGGGATTCGACAGCCCCTCGGCGATCAGCAAGAGCACCTGGGACTCGCGCTCCGAGAGCAGCGATACCGCTGATCGATCGCGTTCGCGCAACTCTCGCACCAAGCCGGAGTGGACCTCGGGGGCGAGCACCGTCTCCCCGCGCGCTACTGCGACGATCGCATCACAGATCTGATCGAGCGTCGAGGCCTTCGTCAAGAAGGCGGCCGCGCCCAGCTGCACCGCGTCGTACACGAGCTCCCGCGAGCTGTCCGCAGAGAGCATCACCACGGAGGTCTCGATTCGGTCGCGCTGGATAGCGCGGACGACGTCCAGACCTTCGAGCTGCGGCAACCGCATGTCTAGGACCGCGACCCCCGGCGACAGCGACCGGATGTCGTCCAGCGCGCGCCGCCCGTCGCCGCCCATACCGACCAGCTCGAGCTCCGGCCGCGAGGACGCTGCGCGCGCGACAGCTTCCCGAAAGACCGGATGGTCATCGGCGACGTAGACCGTGATTTTCTGTCCTGCCATTCGGGGCTAGCCGAAGAGTCTAATCCTGACTCCCCCAGATGGGTAGTAAGCCCCTCCCCCGATCGGGTTAGCCCCACTACGGCCGGCCGGTCGGGCGACTTTGACCTTTCAACTGACCGGCCGGGGGATGGTCAGGATGCCGCTCCTGAGGGAGAATTCCTGCCAAGTCATTTCCTGCAGGCCTGACCGACAATGGGGGCCAGGACAGCGAGCAGGCGGCCGCCCGGGGCAGCGGCCGCCCCTCGACAGAACTTCGAGCAGGCGGCCGCCCGGGGCAGCGGCCGCTCTCGAGGAACAGCGACCAGCTGTTAGCGGTGGCGCTGCGAGATCCGGGGCATACCTCTCGCCGCACCACCGCGACAGCTGTCTGCGGCAACGTCAGACGGACGGCCGGACCCCGCGGAGCCCGCCGTCAAGGCCTTGCCGCCCTCGCTGGAATCGGGTAGAACAGGACATGTGCACGGGTTCGTGCTCGATGCCGACCGGCTAGCCCAGCTGCGCGTCTTCAGCGACGCCGAGCGCCACGAGATCGCGAAAGGGGCCGCGACCGCCATCACCGCTCAGCTCGACCGACTGGAGCGTGCGCTCTCAGCTTCCGACCTGGGCACGGCCGCCGATGCTGCACATCGGGCACGCAACGAGACGCTCTTGGTTGGGGCCCGTCAGCTCACAACCGCATTCGCCGATTTCGAGCGGGCGGCTCGCGGCGGCGAGCACGAGCTGGCGCGCGAGGCCGCACAGCAGGTGAAGGCCATCTGGCCCGCGGCACAAGCCGCCATCGACCAGATTGCAGCCGGAGGCTGATCACAGTTCGAGGCGCTTAGCCGTCGACGAGCTCGAGCAGCGTCGACGGCGGTGATCGTAATAGCCTGGCGGCCCGTTGAGCGACGCGCCGGTGATCACGTTCCTGTCCGACTACGGCCTCGCCGACGGCTTCGCCGGCGTCTGCCACGGCGTGATAGCCACCATTTGCCCGCGGGCGCGGGTGATCGACATCACGCACGGCGTGCCGCGCCACGACATCCGTGCCGGGGCGCTGATCCTCCGTACCGCGCTTCCCTACGCCCCGGTCGGTGTGCACCTGGCGGTGGTGGACCCGGACGTCGGCGCCGAACGTCGCGCGGTCGCCCTGCGGCTTACCGACGGGCGCCTACTGGTCGGCCCCGACAACGGCCTGCTGTGGCTCGCCGCCCAGGACGGGGGCGGCGTCAGCGAGGCGGTCGAGGTCGGAAGCTCCCCTTGGCGACTCGAGCCGGTTTCGGCGACCTTCCACGGCCGCGACATCTTCGCTCCGGTGGCGGCGCGGCTTGCGGCGGGCGAGGAACTGGCCGACGCGGGACCGCCGTACGACGCGGCTGGGCTGGCCCGTCTCGATCTGCCGACCTCGCGCCTCGAGGACGGGGTGCTGGTCGCGCACGCCGTGTATGTGGACAGATTCGGCAACATCCAGCTGGACGCCACTCACGACGACCTGTACAACGCCGGGCTAAGGCTCGGCCACGGGGTGCTGGTCGGCGCGCACGCCGCCCGCTACCTGCGCACGTTCGCGGACGCTCGAGCCGGTGAGCTGCTCGTCTACGAGGACTCTTCCCAGATGCTCGCGGTGGCCATAAGTCAGGGGAACGCGGCGGAGCGCCTCGTCGTCGTGGCGGGCGACGAGGTGTGGATCAGAGCGCAGCGGTGAGCGGTCTCGGAAGTCCGAGGCTGCATCTCCGCCGCACGGACTCAACCAACGAGCGCGCCCGCGAGCTGGCGGCGCTGGGAGCGCCCCATGGCACGCTCGTCACCGCGAGCCGACAGACCGCCGGGCGCGGCCGGCAGGGACGGAGCTGGGTGGCGCCGGATGGCCGGGGGCTGCTCTGCTCGCTTCTGTTGCGCGACCCGCCCCGGCTGCTGCCGCTGGCGGCAGGCGTGGCGGTGGCCTCGGTGGTCGGCGTCCCGGCCCTCGTCAAGTGGCCAAACGATGTCTTGGTCGATGGCCGCAAGGTCGCGGGGATCCTCGTCGAGGGCCGCCCGCAGGAGCGCTGGGCAGTGGTGGGGATAGGGCTGAACGTCGCGCTGCAGCCCGAGGACTTCCCGCCGGAGCTGCGAGAGACGGCGGGCACGCTGGGCCAGGGGCCGGAAGCGATCGAACCCACGCTCGAGCGGCTGCTCGAGGCACTCGAGCATTGGATCACGGCGTCGCCGGAGGATGTGCTGGAGGCGTTCCGGACCCGGGACGCCCTGCTCGGGCGGGCCATTCGGTGGGCGGGCGGCGAGGGCCGCGCGGCGGGAGTCGACCCCGAGGGCCGGCTAATGGTGCAAACGCGTCAAGGAAGGATGACGCTGGAGGCCGGCGAGGTGCATCTGGTCCCGAGCACTGGGACATAGGTCCCCATCTTGGGAACTAATCTCCCAGTAGCTTGGGGTGCTCCGGAGCCCCCTCCCCCGGGGCGTCGCCATCGGTGGTGGCCTCTCGCTCGGGGGCGTCGACGTCGCCGGCGCCTGCCCCATTGCTCTGGGTGCTCGCCTGCAGCTCGACCGGCGCCGCGCCGTCGCCGGCTGCGCCCTTCCGGCGTCGGCGCCCCTTGCCGCCGCTGCGCCGACCCTTGGGGAAGTTGCGCAAGAGCTCCCGGGCCAGCGCCGCCGGCTTGCGGGCCAGCCGCGTCCGGGCCCCGCGCAGCGCCTCCTCAGCCTCCGGGGTGTGAGCCAGCGCCGCCGCCAGCAGCGCCGCCGACAGGCGCCGGTCCTCTTTGCGCGCCGCGTGCACGAGTCGCCGGGCGTTGCGAGCGTGGGCGGGTCCGCTCGAGTTGACCAGCAGGCCTAGCAGGCGCTTGGTCTCCGGCCACCGCTGAACCGCATATTCCTCGTGCACCTCGCGCGTGTACTCGGCCATCCGCCAGATCCATGCGTTGGCCTGATCGCGACGTCCGATCCTACGCTCGGCCAGCGCCTGGAGCATGATCTTGACCCCCTCGCGGCGCTCGTCGCGCGGCCAGGCGGCCATGATGTCGATCGCCGTGTCGAACGCCTCGGGGTCCTTGCTGGCTGCGATCTCCTGAAGCGCTCGCAGCCGCAGCTGGGTGTGGCGGTTTCGCTGGACGGCGGTCAGCAAGAACCGGCGCTTGAGCTCCCCGCCGCGGTCGAAGTGGAGCATGGCCTTCGCCCGGCGCCAGCCGTTGGGAGCCACACGGGCGCCCGCCAGCGCTGCCCAGACGTGCTGCTCGCCATAGTCGAGGTGTTCGACCGCGATCCGCCACAGCTCGCGCTCGAATACCTCGGCACGGCGCTCAGGGTCGGGCGTAACCGGTAGGACGCGCCGCTCGACCCGGACCCGGCGGCCGCGGCCACGGCGGACGGGGCCGACCACGATCGCCCCGCCGCGATAGACGTCGCGGTCGAGCAGCGAGTGCAGCGTGACCACCGGGTCATCGTGCTTGGTCGCGGGGTGGACGAAGTCCACCACGATCCCGGCCTCCTTGCCCGGCGCGCGGCGGGTGACCCGGCCGACCCGCTGCTGGTAGACGCGCCTGGATGCCGTCGGAGCAAGGTGCATGCAGATCGTCGCCCGTGGGCTGTTCCACCCCTCCGCCAGGAGCATGGCATTTACCAGCACGTCGATCTTTCCGGACTCGTAGTCGGCAAGAATCCGCGCCAGCTGGCGCTTGGGAGTCTCGCCGGACACGGCCTGGGCCTTGAGCCCCAGTTCACGGAAGGCTTTGGCCACGTTGTTGGCGTGGCGTACGCCTGCCGCGTACACCACCCCTGGCACACCGTTGAAGCGCGTCTTGTACAGATCGGCGACGGCCATGTTGAAGGGCGTTTGATCCAGCAGCTCGGCCAGCATCTCCTGGTCGAACTCGGTGTCAACTTCTCCTCTGCGCAACGGCACCTTGGCGATCGTCCGCACCCCCGGACCCGGTGGGATGCGGATGCACCGAAGCGGAGCGATCACCCCGCGCCGGGCCGCCTGGGCCAGGTCAAAGCGGGAGGTCTGGGTGGGAAACAGATCCGTGACGTGGCGGGCGATCAGCGCCCCGGTGGCCGTCATGCCGATGAAGATCGGGTCGGACCAGCGGCGGATGGCGCCGGAGGTCTTCTCTCCCAGCGCCGTGTGGGCCTCGTCGCAGATCACGATCGTGTAGGCCTCGGAGATCTTGCCCGCGTTGCGGACGAACCACTGGTAGGTCTCCACGGTCACCGGACCGACCACGTTCTCCGGATTGCCGGCGCCGTTGAGCAGCGGCGCGTGGATCCGCTCGCGATAGCCACGGTCGCGTAGCTCGCCGTTGAACTGGTCGACGAGGTTGCGGCGGTGGGTAAGGATCAGGATTCCCCCCGTGCGCGACGCCTCGACGAACCCCAGCGCGGCGACGGTCTTGCCCGCCCCGGTCGCGTGCTCGAACCAGAACCGGCGAGCGGCGTTCGGGTCCTCGGGCGCGTCAACAAGCTGGACGTCTTCGTCCAGCTCGGAGTCGTCCTGCCAGTCGAGTGGCTCCTCGTCCTCGTCGCCGTTCTCTTCGAGCTCCGAGTCCTCCTCACCAGGGATGGCGGCCGAGGCCAGCTGCGCGGGCTCGAGCGCAGGCCCCGCTCCGTTGCCACCTGAGGTTCCGTTTCGCTGGGCCTCGGCCAGAAGCGCAGTCAGCGTGCCCGACAGCGCATCGACCTGATGGGCCGACAGCACCGTTCCGTCGGCCAGATGTGGCTCGTCTTCAGAGAGCAGCCGCTCGAGGCCGAGCAGCAACGAGAATCGGCGGCGCCACTCGATCGAGGGCTGTCTGGCGCCGCCGTCCAGCTCCGCCAGCGCAGCGTCGAAGGCCGTGCGGCGAGGGCCGCCAGGGGCTAGTGCGTCCTCGAGGCTTTCGCCCTCGTAGACGAAGTTCTCACGCGTGAACAATTCCGCGCGCGCGATCGCGGCAGGAGTTGGAAACGGGGCGGAAACACCCATGGAATCAAGAAAGTGCGTCTGGATGACGAGCCGGCGCAGAACGGCGAGGCGGCTCAGGGGCGCCCGGCTAAGCCGAGCGGGCGAGGGGTCCTCAGAAGCGGTTTCCCCCTCGGCCCTCAGGCTTGAGGATAGCGGTTATTTAAGCAAAACAAAGGAAATGCAAACCGGCGGCCTCTGGGCGCCTTCTGTCAAGCTGTCTCCAGATGTCGGTGGTCTCCTATCAGGTCCGCCGCGCCCGCGGAAACGACGAGATGCAAGAGGCGCTCGCGCTCAGGCGCGAGGTCTTCTGCAGGGAGCAAGGCGTCCCCGAATTCGAGGAGCTCGACGGTCGGGACCCCGAAGGCATTCATCTAGTGGCGGTCACCGACGGGGAACTCGTCGGGACTTGCCGGCTACTGCACGTGGGCCATACCGTCCAGTTCAGCCGGCTGGCGGTACGAACCGATGCGCGACGTCGGGGAATCGCGACCAAGCTGCTCGAGCTCGCAGACGCCGAGAGCCGGGCTCTGGGGGCCAAGCGTTTGGTCCTCCACGCCCAGACGTACGCGCAGGGGCTGTACGAGGGGGTCGGCTATCGGCCCCGCGGCAAGGTGTTCGTCGAAGCCGGGATCGAGCACGTGGCGATGGAGAAAGTGCTCTAAGTGGCCACCAGGGAGCTCTGATCGAGGACGCGTCGCCCGAGCTGCGGATTGACCCGCTCAGCGGCCACCGAGCGATCATCGCCGGCGCGCGGGCAGGCCGCCCTGGGGGGGAGCTGAGCGCGGAACCACCGCAGCCGCTTGATCGAGAGACCGATCCGTTCGCCGAAGGACACGAGGACCGCACCCCACCCGAGCTGTATGCGGTGCGCCCGGACGGAGGTGCGCCCAATTCACCGGGATGGAGGGTGCGGGTGGTGCCAAACCTCTACCCGGCGCTGAAGCCGGCGGCGGACGGCGATGCGGCGCAGGAACCGCAGCCCCGCCCCGGCGCCAACGCGGCCCGCGACCTGTTCTGGGCCGCTCCTGCCCTGGGCGCGCACGAGGTGATCGTCAACGCCCCCCACCCGGTGATGTCGCTTGCTGAACTCGAGGTCGAGCAGGTCGAGTGCGCGGTCGATGTGTGGCGCGAGCGTATGCGCGCTCACCAGGACGCCGCCTACGTCCATCTGATCGTCAACGAGCGGCCCGAGGCTGGGGCGTCGCTTCCGCACAGTCACGCCCAGCTCTACGCACTCGACTTCGTGCCCGCTGCCGTGGCCCGTGAGCGTGAGCGGTTCGCCGCCTATGCCACCCGCACGATGGGCGGAAACCTGCTCGCCGACCTCGTCCAAGAGGAGGTTCGAGCCCGCGCGCGGATCATCGCGATCGACGAGGAAACGGTGTTGATGGCTCCATTTGGCGCCCGCGTCCCCTACCAGCTGATGATCGCCCCGCGGGTCTCGAGGATGCGCTTCGAGGATCCGGGCCCCAGCGGCGCGGCGATGATTCGCGAGGCGCTCCGTCGGCTAGCGCTCCGACTCGGCTCGAGCCCTCCGCTGAACCTCTGGATCCGGACGGCGCCCCGCGGCAGCGAGCAGTACTGCTGGCGGATCGACATCCTTCCGCGTCTGACCTATCTGGCGGGACTCGAGCTGGGCGCCGGAGTCGACCTCAATGTCGTCGCGCCCGAGCGGGTGGCCGCTGAGCTGCGGGACCAGTGAGGGCGCTCGTCCAGCGGGTCAGCCGCGCGTCGGTGAGAGTCCAGGGCCAGACCGTGGCCGAGATCGGTGCCGGGCTGCTGGTGTTGCTGGGGGTGGCGCGCGAGGATACGGTCGCCGATGCCCAATGGCTCGCGAAGAAGGTGAGCGCGCTGCGGATCTTCCCCGACTTCGCCGGCCGTATGAACGAGCCCCTGGGAGACCGCGAGGTGCTGTGCGTCAGCCAGTTCACGCTCTACGGCGACCCTCGTCGTGGGAACCGTCCGAGCTACGTCGAGGCCGCGCCGCCCGAGCTGGCCGAGGCTCTATACCGGCATTTCTGCGAGTTGCTGGGCGCGCGGCGCGGTGTGTTCGGAGCGATGATGGCGGTCGAGCTCGTCAACGACGGGCCGGTGACGCTGCTGATTGAACGTTGATCGAGCTCAGCCGCCAGTACGCGAAGCTGTGCGACGCGCGGGACTTCGAGGATCCCGAGCTGATCAAGACGATCCGCGCGCTGGTACCCGAGCGCGACCCGCATGAGCACATCGAGCGCAAGGTGTGGGAGTACGCGATGGTGATGCTGTTTCTCGCCGACACCGGGCATCTGGACGGCGGCTCGCGGGTGCTGTCGGTCGGCGCGGGCAATGAACGGGTGCTGTTCTGGTTGACCAACCACGTTGAAAAAGTGGTGGCCACCGACATCTACGGCGAGGGGGCGTTTGCAGCGCGCGAGGCGCAGTCGTCGATGCTCACCGACCCCGCCAGCCACGCCCCCGCCTATCAGTGGCGAGAGGAGGCGCTCGAGGTTCACCACATGGACGGTCGCCGGCTGGCCTTCCCCGACGCGAGCTTCGACGCCGTGTTCACGGTCTCCTCCATCGAGCACTTCGGCGCCCCGGGGGATGTCGCCCGGGCGGCCGCCGAGATCGGCCGCGTGCTGCGGCCCGGCGGCCACGCCCTGATCATCACGGAGTGCCTGGTCCACTACCACCTGCTGGACCGTGCGGCCGGACTCCTCGCCCGGCTACGGGCGCGAATCCACACCGCAAAAGCGAACCTCCGCCGAGGCCAGCCCAAGGATCCTCCCGCACGCCGCGAACTCCACCTACACCTCGGTTTGCCTGCCCCTGATGAAGCCCGAGTGATCGGGCCAAGGGGATCACGCCGCGGAACAGGTGGGGTGCTCATCCGCGGTAACGATAAGCCTATTCCCGCTAGTCTCGCCAGCCCCAGTCCTGCGGCTCTCGCCCGACGCTCGATGATTCGGTACCGCTACCTGTTCAGCCAGCTCGTCCGCCGCGAACTGCGGCAGAAGTACCAGGGATCGGTCCTCGGGGTGGTGTGGTACCTGGTCAATCCGCTCGTGCTGATGGCGGTCTATGGCGTGATGCTCGGTCCGGTGCTGAAGGCTGTCAACTACGCCGACTACCCAATCTTCATCCTGGCCGGGCTGTCGGTGTGGCTGTTCTTTTCGCAGGGGCTGCTCGCCGCCGCCACGTCGTTCGTCGACCAGGCTGGTCTTGTGTCCAAGGTCAGATTCCCCAGGGAGATGATTCCGGCCGCCGCGGTCACCGTTCAGCTGATCCCGATGCTCGCGATGCTCGTCGTGCTGGTCCCGGTGGCGCTGGCCGTACGGGGCAGCGCCAGCGCAGCCGTGCTGCTGCTCGTGCCGCTGATCGCATGTCTGTTCGCGTTGACGCTGGGGCTGGCGATGATCGCCTCGGTGCTGCACGCCCACTTCCGTGACGTCCAGCCGGTCCTCACGGCCGCGCTTCTGCCCTGGTTCTTCATATCGGGGGTGCTGTTCAGCCTTCAGCACCTCCCCGGACTGCAGACCCACCACTGGGTGGAGCCTCTGTTGCGCTGGGCGAACCCGATCGCGCCGTTCATCGACACGGCGCGTAGCGTTCTGTACAGCGGGCACGCACCGTCGCTGGTGACGTTGGCATACGTGGTTGCTGCCGGCGCGGTGTCGCTGGTCATCGGGATGGCGGTGTTCCGAAGCCTGGAGGGCGAGCTGGCGGTGGTGCTGTGACCCGGGGACTGGCGGCGGGGGAGATCGTGCTGGAGGACGCGTGGCGGCTGTTCTCGGCTCGCGGGGACCGGGGTCGCACCCTGAAGGAGCTCGTCGCATCGCTAACCCGGCGACGCGTGCCCGAGCTTCCGCCGACTCAGGCGCTGGCGGGCGTCTCGCTGCGGATCGCGCCGGGAGAGACGGTCGGGATCGTGGGCCGAAACGGCGCTGGCAAGACCTCGATGCTGCGGGTGCTGGCCGGGATCATCCCGTTGCAACGCGGCTACGCCGCGTGCGGCGGCCAGGTGGCCACGCTGATCGAGCTCGGGGCCGGTTTCGGCCGCGAGTTCACGGGGCGGGAGAACATCCACGTGAGCGCGGCGCTGCACGGCATGAGCCGGACCGAGACTGAAGAGCGGATCGACGACATCATCGCGTTCTCGGAGCTAGGCCACTTCATCGATGCCCCGATTAAGACCTACTCCTCCGGAATGCTGGTCCGGCTTGGGTTCTCGATTGCCGCCCACCTGCGCGCCGACGTCCTGCTGGTGGACGAGGTTCTGGCCGTCGGCGACGAGGCGTTTCAGCGCAAATGCCTTCGGCACATCATCGCCCAGATTGAGCAGGGCCTTACGGTGGTGCTCGTATCGCACGCGCCCGCAACGATCGAGCGCGTGTGCCGGAGGGCAGTGGTCCTCGACGCTGGCCGCGTCGCGTTCGATGGGCCGGCCGCTGAGGCGCTGCTCTTCTACCACCGGCTGCTGGGTATCGAGAGCCTGGAGCAGGTGGCCGCGCGCCAGGCCAGCGACAAAGCCGTGGCCCTCAGTCGGGCCACGCTCGAAGACGCCGGTGGTCGGCCCCGGCAGGTATTCGAGCCGGGCGAGGCGATGCGGCTCGTTCTCGATCTGGATGCCCCGCTGAATGCGCCCGAGGTGACCGTGGCGATCGAAGTCCGCCACGTCGACGGCCGCGCCGTGTTCCGGACGCAGAGTCCGGCCACGGCCCCCGGTGGGAGCGGTCAGCTGGTGTTCGACGTGCCGCGGCTGACCCTGCTGGGAGGTGACTACGACCTCGCGATTGCGATCCACGAGCCGTCCGATACGCCGCCCGGTATCGACCGTCTGCTGACGTTCAGCGTCGTAAGCGCGGCGGACGCGGAGGGCATCGCGGACCTGCGCGGCACATGGACGGTCACCGGCCACCATGTGGAGACGGCTCCGTGAGAGACCCGCGCGAGGCGCTCGAGGCAGCGCGAAGGGCGGCGGCCCAGGCAGGTGACGACGGCGTCGACCAGGCGCCATGGAGCCTGGAGCACACGCCGATCACGATGAGGCAACTCGTCGAGTGGGCGATCATCGAGCCGGACGAGTCCCTGGTCTACTCGACTCGCCGGTTCGGTCGGCCGATCACGGCGCTCAAACGCCTGCTGATCCACATTCTCTACCAGTATCTGGGTCAGATCAGCGCCCAGCAGAGCCGGTTCAACGCCCACCTCATAGCGCGAGTGCTCCAACTCGAGGATCGCGTGCGCGCGCTGGAGGACGCGGTCTCCGCTTCATCCGAGCCCGCGGCGAGCTCGACGTCGCGGCCGGGCGATCGGTCCACGTGAAGGTCTCACAAGTCCTATGTGCGGCCGGCCCCGTGGACGCGGTCACCAACCAAGCGCTCGCGTGCCGGGCGCTGTTTGAGCAGTGGGGATGGGGCGGCAAGGACTACGCGGCTCTGTCCGCGTCAGGAGTCGATCGACGCGCAATCAGGCCGCTTCAGGCGCTTAACGCAGCTCCAGACGAGGTCATGCTTCTGCACTATTCGGGATATGCACGCGGGCTCGAGCGCCTGTTCGATTCTCGCCGGCAGAGCGTGCTGATCTCCCACAACATCACGCCCGCACACTTCTTCTGGG
>VAWT01000366.1 GCA_005883415.1 Actinomycetota bacterium
GAGGCTGTCGCAAAACCCGGGTGGTGTGGGGCGCGTTTCGGGAAATGTGGCCGTCTGGAAGGCTGGGTTTCTGTCCGGCGCGACTGGTAAAAACACCTCCTGAGCAGGGCTTTTACGGCTGATCGCAGCAGCCGGGGCCTGCGTCAGGAGGTGGTGTTGGATGATGACGGCTACGGCGGCGGAAGCGGCTGGTCGAGGGGGCGGGGATGGGTCGGCTGGGGCGACGCGCGCGTATCTGTGCCCCGCGCGGGACCAGTTGTTCTTGATGCCGGTGAGCATGCGCGATTGGCTGGATGACGGGCATCTGGCGTTCTTCGTGCTCGAGCTGGTCGGCGAGCTGGACACGAGCGTTTTGCATCTGCGGCCGGGTGGCTGTCCGGGCCGGCCGCCGTATCAGCCGGAGATGATGCTTGCGGTGTTGTTGTATGCGTACTGTTGCGGGATCCGCTCGAGCCGGCGGATCGAGGCGCACTGTCAGACCGACGCGGCGTTCCGGGTGATCTGCGGCGGCTTGGTGCCCGACCACGCGACGATCGCGCGGTTCGTGGTCGAGCATGAGCGGGGACTTGAGGGTTGTTTGTGGAGGGGGTGCGGTTGTGCGCGGCGGTGGGGCTCGCGGATCTGTCGGTGGTCGCGCTGGATGGGACGAAGATCGCCGCGGACGCGTCGCGTGCGCACAATCGCGATGGCGAGTGGATCCGGAGGCAGATCGCCAAGCTGATGGCCGTGACCGCCGAGGATGAGCCGTGCACCACGGTCGGGAATGAGGCCTTGCCGGGCGTGGAGCCGGCGTGTGAGATCTCCACGCCGACGGGCCGGCTGGCGCGGCTGCGGGCTGCGCTGGCGGTGATTGAGGCCGAGGATGCGGCCACTGCCGAGGCCGTCGCTTCTCAGAGCGAGGCGGCAGCGGCCAAGGCCGAGCGCGGCCGCCATCAGACCGGGCGCAAGCCCAAGCAGCCACAGGCGGCGCTCGCGCGCGCCGAGCTCGACCAGCAAGTCGCGCGCACGCGCGTCGCGGATCTACAGGCCGAGCGTGAGCGCCGAGCGGCCGCGGCTGCCAGGGGACAGAAGATCGCCGGCCCACGCCTACGGCTCGACAAGGCACAGCCCGCGCTCGAGCGAGCCGAGGCGAGACTCGCAGCGACCCGCGCGGCCCTCAACACCGCCCCCGCCACAGAGCGCCGGGCGAACATCACCGACCCCGACAGCCGGCTGATGAGCACCAAGGACGGCTGGGTGCAGGGCTACAACGCCCAAGCGATCGTCAACCCCAAACAGATCGTGCTCGCGGTCGATGTCAGCCAGGACGTCAGCGACGTCCAACTGTTCGAGCCGATGAACGACGCGCTCACCCAGACGCTCACCGCCGCCGCGATCACCGCCGAGGTCGAGCTCGAGCTCACCGACGCCGGCTACTACTCAGAACACAACCTCACCTGCCCCGGCCCCGACCGGCTGATCGCCACAACCAAAGACTGGAAGCAGCGACGCGCCGCCCGCGAACTCGGCCACACCAACGGCCCCCCGCCACCCGGCCTCACAGCGACCGAGGAAATGGAACATCTCCTGCGCACCCCCCAAGGCCACGCCGCCTACAAACAGCGCTCCCACCTGATCGAACCCGTCTTCGGCGACCGCAAACACAACCGCCAGATCCACCGGTTCCGCCGCCGCGGCATCACCGCCGCCCGCAGCGAATGGGCGTTCATCCACCTCGCCGGCAACATCCTCAAGCTCTACCAGCACCACAACGCCGCCGCGATCGCCTGAACGACCCACCCGGCCGCACCCACCCAAAGCCTCACACCCCGCCCAAAGCTACACGGCTGCACGTACCCGCGAGAGGCGACCGCCGCCAGCCACACACCGCCCAGGCATCAGCACCGACAACGCCCACACCCCAACCACGCACAACAACCAACACCAACCCCGCCCGACCATCACCCGCAACGTTTTGCGACAGCCTCACATATGAGCGTTTCCCGACCACCCATCCCTGGCGGCGAGGGTGCTCGCGCGGGAATCGCGGCGCCGCCGCTAACGTCAGATCGCCTGCGGGAACTTGAAGAAGTGGTGCGGGTCGACCCGCCGGCGGATCCCCACCAGACGCGGGTAGTTGGAGCCGTAGTAGGCCTGCTGCCAGTGCGCCAGATCGCGATCGATGTAGTTCTGGTAGGCCTGGCCCGAGACATAACGGCGCATCGCTGCGTGCGTCTGGCCGAGCCAGGCGCCGCCACCGTTGTAGGTCAGGTACTGGATGCAGAACAGCGTGTTGCGGTGTACGAACGCGGTGGCATGGGGCGCCACTCGGTTGATCGCGCCGCCGTAGGAGTCGAGCAGCAGGGCCCCGGACCCCGGCTGCACGGACCGGCGCTCGATCGCCGTGATCATCGCGGCCCTCCCGGCCGCGTTGAGCGGACGGGTCACGTAGTCCGACTTGGCCCGGAAGCCCTCCCGGGGGAGCGTCCCGCCCGGGGAGGTGCCAGCGGTATGACACGCGTTCAGGCCGATCGTCGAACAGCCCGCCAGGAGCAGCTGCATCGACAGGTACGGCTTGCTGGTGAGGGTCGTGAGCCGCGCGCCCGGAACCGACATCAACGGGCCGAGCAGGCCGCGCAGCGCCCCCGTCCCACCCAGGAACTGGCCGTTGGCGTTGACGCTGGTGTTGCCGCCGCCGACTGCGTTC
>VAWT01000367.1 GCA_005883415.1 Actinomycetota bacterium
TACACGGTCGAGAGCGCCACCAACCGTTCGCTGGTTGCCGAGCTGGTCGACATGGCTGACATCGTGTACCACCTGGCAGCCGCCGTCGGCGTCGACCTCATCGTTGAGAGCCCGGCCCGCACGATCGACACCAACGTGCACTGCACGGAAGTCGTGCTCGACCAGGCTGCCAAAAAGTACAAGCCGGTGTTCGTGGCTTCGACGAGCGAGGTTTACGACAAGAGCACCGACATCCCATTCAGTGAGGACAGCGACCTCGTCCTCGGGCCGACCAACATCGGCCGCTGGTCCAACGCG
The DNA here is from genome assembly GCA_005883415.1 of Actinomycetota bacterium. Lineage (GTDB taxonomy): Bacteria > Actinomycetota > Thermoleophilia > Solirubrobacterales > Solirubrobacteraceae > Palsa-465. The sequence continues at coordinate 298 of VAWT01000367.1, forward strand.
ATCTCCAAGGCGCTAGACGAGTGCCTTGCGCTGGCCTACTGGAAGGAACGAAAGCTGCCGGTCATAGTCGGACGCCTATTCAATACGGTCGGCCCTCGCCAGACGGGTCGCTACGGCATGGTCATCCCTCGCCTCGTCCGCCAAGCGCTAGCAGGGCAGCCGCTGACGGTCTACGGTGACGGGACCCAGCGCCGCGTCTTCTGTCACGTTCGAGACGTGACTCGGGTACTCGCGGACCTGATGGAGTGCGAGGACGTGTACGGCGAAGTGTTCAACATCGGCGGCAGCGAAGAAGTGTCCATCGCCGAGCTGGCCGAGCACGTCAGAGCGCTCGCCGATTCAGAATCCGAGGTGTTGATGGTCCCCTACGACGACGCATACGAGCCTGGATTCGAGGACATGGCGCGGCGCGTTCCGAACACGGAGAAGATCCGAAGCCGCACCGGTTGGGAACCACAACTGTCGTTGCATGACATCCTCACCGACGTGATCGAGCACCACCGGATGATCGGCGCGACCGTCTGAGGTGAGTCGTCAGCAGGCTCGGTCTGGAGCCCTAGCCGATCAGCCCGGGATCAGCCCCTCGCCGGTGAACTCCTCCTTGGCCTCCTGGACCGATACGTCGGGCGGCGGCACAATCAGGTCAGAGCCCACGAGCTGATCGTCGCTGACGGGTCGCCCTTCGGTTCGCACGAAGTCGAGCAGCCGCCCGAACGAGGCCCTGAACTGTTCCTCGTCGTCGGACTGGCAGGAGGCAACCACATTGTTGTCTAGCTCGCCCAGCTCTGCCCGCGACTCGTCTGAAAGTTCGTACTGTCCCTCGGTCGCGATCCGGACGATCACGGAGCCTTCTGCTCCTGCTGCGGCGCCTGCTCCCTTTCGGCGCCACCGCTCGAGCCGGCTCCCAGCTCGCCCGCCGACCCGGCTCCGAGCTCGGCCTTCATCTTCTCCAGCTCCGAATCCACCTCGGTCGAGGAGGACAGCTGCTTGAGCTGACGGTCGATGTCGTCCTCGCCCGAGCCGAGCTGCGTGAGGTCCTCGAACGTGCCCGCTTGCTCGAGCTCGCCTACCGCGCTCGCGCGAGCCTTCATGTTCTCGGTCTTGTCCAGCGCACGCTGCATCGCCAGGCCGACGTCGGCCATCTCCTCGCCCACGCCCGTCGCCGCCTCGGAGATCCGCACCTGGGCCTCGGCCGCCGAGTACTGCGCCTTGACGACCTCCTTCTTGGAGCGGAACTGCTCGATCTTGGTCCGCAGCTTCTGCTCCGACTCGGTCATCTGCGTCTGCTGGCCCTGGAGCTCGGTGATCTGTGAGTCCAGCGACTGAAGCTCCGTCTGCGCGATGTTCTTGCGCTCGAGCGCCGTCCGCGCCAGCTCCTCGTTGCCGGCCGCCAGCGCCTGGCGGGCTTGCGTGTCGAGCTTGACCACCTGCTGCTGGATCTTCTCCTCCTGAAGCTGCAGGCGCTTCTTCGACGTGACGACGTCGGCGATCCCCTTCTTGACGTTCTGAAGCAGCTCGATCTGCTTCTGGTAGCTGTACTCGAGCGTCTCGCCGGGATCCTCTGCGCGGTCGAGGAGCTTCGAGATCTTGGCTTTGATTACTGTCGACATGCGCCCGGAAAGGCCCGGCATCGCATCCTCCTTAGCGGGTGGCAGGAAAAGCCCCTCTAGCGTAGCGGGGCGAGCCTAGGATTCCATAGACGATGGGTCTCGATCCCAAGCCGGTCTCCGAGTCGCGCGCGCAGCTCATCAGGTGGATGGGAGTCACCGACGCCAACAGCGCGGGCAATGTACACGGCGGCACTGTGATGAAGGTGGCCGACGAGGTCGCAGGCCTGGCGGCGGTCAAGCACTCGCGCATGCGCGTGGTAACCGTGGGCATGGACCGAATGAACTTCCTCTATCCGATCTACGTGGGCGAGCTGGTGACGTTCAGCGCCACCGTCAATGCCGCCTGGCGCACCTCGATGGAGGTGGGCGTACGCGTCGACGCAGAGAATCCTCGCACGGGCGAGTCTCGCCACACGAACACCGCCTATCTGACGATGGTGGCCCTCGACGACCAGGGCAAGCCGACGCCCGTGCCCGGCGTCCTGGCCACGTCTCCCACCGAGAAGCGGCGGATGCGCGAGGCCGAGCTGCGGCGAGCAAACCGCCTCGCGGAGCGGGCACAGATTCTCTCCGGCCGGGAGCGGGAAGAGTCGCAGCGTCGTTCCGCTTGAGGAGGCCGCCAGCTCGGGTGGAGGGCGGCTTGTAGCACCGGCGCTTGGTCGGTGGCCGCTCGCTAACGTCCCGGCCGCATATGCGCCGCAACCGAAACCTCCTCGCGCTAGCCGTCGCCGGCGCAGTGATCGGCGGGTGCGGCGGCGGCGGCGGCGGCTCAAAGCTCGTCGTGACCTCGCCGTCGATCAGCGGCGTGGCGTCGAAGTCTTCTCAGGCGACCCAGCAACTGGGCTACCCGTGGCTGGTGACAAAGAACACGACCCGCGTGGCCGGCGCCGATCCCGGTCCTGATGTCTGGTCCTGTCAGGGCTCCGATCCTGCTCTCCGGTAGCTCCTCGTTGCCGTCGGCGACGACCGGCGCGCTGCGCCTGCTGGCACCGACCGGTTCAGGTGCAGTCGGCGGCGCGCAGACGATCCTGGTGGGCGACGTCCCCAAGCCATCCTCGCTGCACTCGGTCTCGATCAGCGGGCACGACCCGTATGCGGTCGCGGCAGGGATCGATCGTCTGCAGAGCGCGGCACAGGGCCGCCCCGCGACCAGCGTCGTGGTGGCTTCGGCAGACGATGCCGCGTACGCCATGCCCGCCGCCGGTTGGGCGGCGGAGAGCGGCGATCCGATCCTGTTCGTCTCGGGCTCCGGGATCCCAGCCCCTACACGCCAGGCGCTCTTGTCTCATCTGCATCCCCACATCTACGTGGTCGGGCCCCCGAGCGTGGTCTCGGATGGAGTGCTCAACCAGCTGGGGCGGTACGGGACCGTCAAGCGAGTCGGCGCTGGCGATCCCTCGGCCAACTCAGTGGCGTTCGCAATCTACCGCGACCCGCCCTGCGCAAACGGACAGCCGTGTGCCCACGTGCCCGGCAGCTTTGGCTGGGCCATGAAGAGCCCGGGCCACGGCTACGTCCTGATCAACCAGAGCCGTCCCCTGGACGCTGCGGCAGCCGCCCCGCTGTCGGCCAGCGGCACCTTCGGCCCCGAGCTCCTCGTCGATAGTGCCTCTAGGCTTCCGCAACCGGTGGAGAACTTCTTCTTCGACTACGCCACGCCTGGCTACACCCAGGAGGGACCGACGGCCGCGGTCTATAACCACGGCTGGTTGATTGGCGACGCGAATGCGATCTCGGTCGGGGTCCAGGCGAAGGTCGATGCGGACCTGGAGCCGCAGCCTGTGAGCGGCACGTCCCAAGGGCCGGCTAAATGAGTCAGGCGGAGCACCCGGATCGCCTTCGGCCGGGGCGCGAGGTCACGGTCGATGACGTGCGCCAGCTGATGGGCGCCTCGACTCCTCACTTCGCGCTGCAGCTGCGCGAGCGAATCCGAGCTTTGATCCGCGACCTGCCGCCCGGCCATCCGGCACGGATAGAGGGGGAGCGAGAGATCGCTCGCCTCGACCAGATTGCCTACGTCGGAGAGGTTCGCGGCCACGAGGCCGAGCCTGGACTGGAGCCGCTCCCGAGCGTGGGGCACAAGCCGGCAGCGGCCGAGTAGCAAGCCGGTTGCCGGTGTGCCCCGCGCGCATGCACCAGGGTCGCGCGGGCGCTTATAGCCCCAGCGTCTTGGCGATGATGTCGCGCTGGATCTCGCTCGTGCCGCCGTAGATCGTCGATGCCAGCGCGGTGCGGACGTGGCGCTCCATGTCGTACTCCGTGGCATAGCCGTAGCCACCCATCATCTGCATGCCCTCGAGCGCCATCCGCTTCGCGGTCTCGGTGGCCTTGAGCTTGGCCATCGACGCCTCGCGCGGCAGCAGCTGGTGGGGGTTGGCGTCGGTGCGACGCGCGACGTCGTAGACCAGCAGACGGGAGGTTTCGATTTCGGTGGCCAGATCTGCCAGCCGGTGCCTGAGCGATTGGAAGCTGCCGATCGGGCGGCCGAACTGCTTTCGCTCCTTCACGTATGCCAGGGCGTCGTCGAACGCCCTCTGCGCGACGCCTAGCAGCTGCGCGGCGATGATCAGCCGCTCGTAATTGAGCCCCGCCATGAGCTGCATCCAGGCCTGATCCTCTTGGCCCAGCAGTCGCTCGACCGGGACATGGCAGTCGGTGAAGAACACGTCGTTGACCTCGCGGCCGCCCATCGTGTCGATGCCTCGCACCTCGAGCCCGTCTGAACCGGCCGGCACGGAGATCATGCTGAGCCCCTCGTGCTTGTTCTGACCGCGGTTCGTTCGGCACACGAGGAGGATGTGGTCAGCCTCGTGTGCGCCCGTGATCCAGGTCTTCTGGCCGTTGATCACGTAGCCCCCGTTCGAGCGTTCGGCGCGACATGAGAGATTGCCGACATCGGAGCCAGCTTCGGGTTCTGACATGGCGATCGATTGGAGCAGGCCATCGACGATCCCGCCGAGGATCTCCTGCTTTTGCTCCGCGGAGCCAAATCGCTGATAGGCGCCGGCGACGATCATCGTCACCGCGAAAAAACCCATCGGAATCTGGCCGCGCGCCGACTCCTCGAGCAGCAGGCACATGTCGACGGCGCCTCCGCCCGAGCCGCCGTAGGCCTCGGGGATCGAGACGCCAAGCCAACCGAGCTCCGCCAGGCGGCCGTAGACGTCGCGATTGTGGACCTCGCGGCCGTTGTCGGTTAGTGCGTCGCGCTGCTCGCGCGTGCCGCACTCGCGCCTGGCGAAATCTCGAATCGATTCGACGAACGACTGCTGCTCATCGGTGAGGGTGACGGCCCCTACGGATTGGGTGACGGACATGGCAGCTCCTGACGGATGGTTCTCCGG
>VAWT01000368.1 GCA_005883415.1 Actinomycetota bacterium
TGCTCGGTCAACCAGTCCACCACCGGGCCCAGCAGCCCGGTGAACAGCAACGCCACCGCCACCGGAATCACCACCACCCGCAGAGTGATCACGATGTAACCCAGCACGACGAGCATGCCGATAATCGCCAGCAGGCGCCAGCCGGACTTCCGAAGATCATGAGCACATGAGTTAGTTGATTTGGTGGTTGACCTGGGCAAACGTTGGAAGGCGTGCTTTGGGTCGTGTTACTACACGATGGCTCGCAGGCATCGGCCTTAGCTGCTGGCGGTGGTGAAGTCGAGGTACTGGGGTGGTTCGGGCAGCTGGAGCGCGTCGAGGATGGTCTTTTGGCTGTTGGTGGTGGCGGTGCGTTGCGCGACGCGGCCGTCTGCGGTGGCCAGGGTGACTAGGTGCATGCGGTCGAGCTCGTGGCGCAGGTTGCGCCAGGTGTCGCCGAGGGTGGTTTCGGCGACGCGGATGAGCAGCAGCGCCAGCCAGCACAGCTGTACGTGGGCGCGGATGCGGTCCTGCCGGTAGTGGTAGACCGGGCGAAGCCCGAGGGACCCTTTGCAGTCGCGCCATCCTCGTTCGACGGTGATGAGCTGCTTGTAGGCAGCGGCGAGATCCTCGGAGGTGAGCGTCATGTCGGAGGTGCGTAGCAGCCACTTGCCGTCGAGGTGCGCTTCACGGTTGGCGGCGGCCCGGTCGATGCGCAGCAGCCCGCTTCGGGTGCGGCGCAGGTAGCGGCGCAGTCCGGGTTTGGTTTTCAACGAACCGACGAACTCGTCGCGGCGGGTGGTCGGCCACGCGTCGGAGCCCTCGATCAGGGCTTCGAGATGCTCGATGAGCCGGTCTCGGACAGCGGCGTCGCGGGCGGCGGCCTCGGGGTTGTGGCACACGACGAACCGCTCGGTGCGGGTCCCATCGTCGCTGCCGCCGCCGGGGCTGACCCAGACCTGCTTGACTTGCAGGTTGCCCGCCACGGTGCGGTAGCGGCCAGGCCGGGCCAGCGCGGCGGCGGCCTCGGTGTTGGTGTGGCGCAGCTTCTCGGCGTGGATGTAGTGCCCACCACCACGTTGCAGATAGGCGCGGTTAGCGGCGGAGGCGAATCCGCGGTCGGCGACCCACACCATCCGCCGCAGGTTCCATGCACCGAGGTCGTCTTTGACGGTGCGGATGATGCGCTGGTCGCTTTCGTTGCCGGGGAAGGTCCAGCAGCGCACCGGGATGCCGTCGCGGGTGACCGCCATCGCGATCACTACCTGCGGCAAGTCGTTGCGGTGGTCCTTGGACTTGCCGAATGTCCGTATCCCGCTCTCGACGGGCTTGCCGACCCCGTCGTCGTCGATCGGATCATCGTCGAGGTCGGTGAGCTCGTCGGCGACCTCGACCTCCCAATACGTCGAGGTGGTATCCACGAAGATGATCTCAACGTCAAGGTTAAGCAGATGGGCGACCGAGGCAAAGATTTCCGAGGCGATCTCACCCAGCGCATCCAGCAGGAAATCCATCGCCGCATAGGCGGCGTCCTCGGAGAAGCCCGGGCAGCCTTCGATGGCGACCCGCTCGGCGACCCAGCGGGTGGCAGCCAGCTTGGAGCCGGGTTCCAACGCACGCTGCGCCACCAACGCGAAGATCACCCGCTCGGTTGCCTCCCCATCCAGGCGGCGACCGTCGGCGACCCGGCGCAGCGCGGCACCGATGCCCAGCCGTTCCCACAGCCGGTCCAGCGCCCACGACCCACCCCGCCGCCGGGAGTCGAGCACCTCCACCTCGCCGGCCCGGGCCGCGGTCATCGCCTGTTCCGGGTGCAGGAACCGGGAGATCGAGGCCACCAGCCGGGCCAGCGCGTCCCTATCGACGGTGTCGGCGCGCCCGAAGTTGTGGATCACCTTCGCCGACGGCACCCCGGTGACTGGGTGGCGTTCGCTGTGCGCCAGCTGCAAATAGGAAACCACGCTCCCGTCGCGGTTGCGCCGCTTCGTCTCCCGCAAGTACACCCCTACAGGCAAGCGCACAACTGCTGCTCATGTCCAGCGACACGCCCATAGCCGTGTGCCTACACAATTCAGCGGTTTTGAGACCCTCGCAACGCTCCTACCTGCAGAAAAACTCTTGATCAAGCTAGAAAATGCCTACGATCTTCGGAAGTCCGGTCTAGCTACCGCTTTGCCGGTCGCAGGGCCGTGGCAGTACTGAGTACGGGTTAGCCGCGGCGTGGCGGCCACGCGCACTGCGCAAGAGCACACCGACCACGGAGGTTTAGGCGTCTACGGTCAGCCGGAGATGGCCACACCCGCTGCGGCGATGGCGATCAAAACGGGCCACACGGCCATCGTGATGATGCCGAGTACGAGCCCCGCGACGGCCATACCTTTGTTCGTGGCCTCGCCACGGTTGGCCTTGCCCAGTCCGATACCACCGAAGACCGTCGCCAGCAGGCCTAACAGGAAACCAACAACCGGCACCAAACAAAGCGCTGCCCCTACGATTCCCAACACCATGCCCGTGGTCCCTAGACCATTGGCGGGCGCAGGAACGTGGGTAGTGGGAGCCGGCGCGTACATGCTGTCGGTTCCGACACGCGATGGATCTGAATTGACCGGCGAGTT
>VAWT01000311.1 GCA_005883415.1 Actinomycetota bacterium
CGCGGGCTTGCCCGGTCGGTATGACCGGATGGGTGCCGTGTTGAGCTTTGGGCAGGATCCGCGTTGGCGTCGCGCGCTGGTGGCTGCAATCGAGCCACGCGCTGGTCAGCGCGTCCTTGATGTCGCGACTGGTACCGGGCTGGTCGCGTTCGAGCTGGCCCGCCGCGGCGGGTGCGAGGTCGTCGGCCTTGATCAGAGCGAGGAGATGCTCGCCGTAGCCCGCGGGCGGCTGGCCGAGGCGAAGGCCTTGAGTGATCTGGTGAGCTTCGTGCACGGCCAGGCGGAGCGACTACCGTTCGCCGATGCCGAGTTCGATGCGTTGACGTTCACGTACCTCCTGCGCTACGTCGATGACCCGGCAGCGACGATGCGCGAGCTGGCTCGGGTGGTTCGGCCTGCAGGCCGGATCGGGATGGTGGAGTTCGGCGTTCCCGAGATGGCGCTGCCGCGGGCGGCCTGGCGGGTGCACACTCGCGTTGGCCTGCCGCTGCTCGGACGCCTAGTATCTCCGGCGTGGTTTGAGGTAGGGCGCTTCCTCGGTCCGAGCATCGAAGGCTTATACGCGCGGGAGCCGGACCTGCGCGCGTTGTGGCGCGCGGCGGGAATTGCAGACGTGCAGGAGCGGCGGATCAGCTTTGGCGCCGGACTCTTGATGTGGGGAACCAAGGATGGCGACGGCGCCACGTGAACTTGACCGGCCCGCCTTCTACGCCCTGCGGTCGGGCGGCTGGCGCGACCTCGTCACTCTTTTCCATCCGCCGTACACGGCGTGGCATCTGAGCTATGTGGCGCTGGGGGCGGCCGCGGCACCGACCGTATACGCCGATCGGCTGGGCGCCGCGCTCGGTGCGTTCCTGCTGGCGGTTGGAGTGAGCGCGCACGCGCTCGATGAGGTCAACGGCCGCCCGCTCCAGACCCACCTGAAGCGGTGGACGCTGGTCTCGCTCGCTGTCGTCTCGCTCGTTGGAGCAGTCGGCATCGGCGTGGCCGGCACGATCGTAGTCTCGCCGTTGCTCACGCCGCTGGTGCTAGCCGGCGCGCTGCTCGTGCCCGCATACAACCTCGAGCTCGCGCACGGGCGGTTCCACAGCGATCTGTGGTTCGCGCTCGCTTGGGGTGGGTTCCCGGCGTTCACCGGCTACTTCGTCAACGCCCTGACGATCCGCCCGGCGGGCGTCCTCGTGGCAGCGGCCTGCTGCCTGTTGAGCGCAGCGCAGCGGCGGCTCAGCACGCCCGCGCGTGAGCTGCGGCGGCACACGGCCCAGGTGTCGGGCCAACAGCGGCTCACCGACGGGCAAGTGATCGACCTCACCAAGGCGCGGCTGTCGGGACCGCTGGAGGCCGCGCTGACGGCAATGTGGCTCGCGCTGGTGCTGTTAGCGGCCGGGCTAATTGCCGTCCGCTTGTAGGGGGGGAGGCCGCCGGGACATGCGCCAGCGCGCCGGCGAGGTCCCGACTGTCGTAAGCAGACTCGTCAACCCGGTCAGCGGCGGCGTAACCTTTTGGTGGGACCGAATCCGGAGGTCAGAGTTTGCGACAGGCGGCTTTCCCAGATTTGAGGCGGTTTGGATGGTCCCGGCTGGTTGAGAGTGGCCTTGGGACGCTGGTCACGTGCGCGACTCTCGGCTTGCTCCTGGCTGCGTGCGGAGGGGGCGGGAAGTCGGCGTCGAGCCACGGCGCCTCGTCCAGCGGCGAGGCGCGGGTATCGATAACGCCGACCAGCGGCAGCGTCGATTCCACGCCGAACAGCGGAATCCGCGTATCGGCCGCCGGCGGCACGATCAGCAGCGTCAGCGTCCAGACGAAAGGCGAGCCGGTGACTGGGACGCTCAACGCCGACGGGACCGTATGGCAGAGCAAATGGGCCCTGAACGTCTCTCAGCGCTACGCCGTGGTGGCGACCGCGGTCACTCATTCCGGCAAGCGCGTCACCGAGACAAGCTCGTTTCGCACCTTTACGCCCCGTCAGACGTTCACGACCAAGATCATCGAGGGCTACGGCCAGACCTACGGCGTGGGGATGCCGATCATCCTTTACTTCAGCCAGCCGGTCACGGACAAAGCGGCGGTCGAGCGGGCGTTGGACATCAGGAGCTCGAGACCGGTGATCGGCTCCTGGTACTGGGACAGCCAATGCGGTACGGCCCCCGTGTGCGCGTATTTCCGGCCACGGCACTACTGGCCGTCAGGTACGCAGGTCAGCTTCACGGGGCATTTGAACGGCATTGAGGCATCCCCCGGGGTCTATGGGGACCACACTCTGACCCAGAGCTTCAGGATCGGGTCCCCGCTGATCGCGGACGTCAACACGGCGGGCCACTACATGAACGTCTACCGCGATGGGAAGCTGTTTGCGCACTGGGCGATCAGTAGCGGACGGCCGGGCGATGACACCCCAAACGGTTCGTACCTCACGATCGAGAAGGCAAACCCAGTCGACATGAAGGGCCCCGGGTACGACATCGAGGTTCCCTACTCGGTGCGGTTCACCTGGAGCGGGGACTATCTGCACGATGCCTACTGGTCGGTGGGGGATCAGGGGTTCACCAACGTCAGTCACGGCTGCGTGAACATGTCACCGGAGAACGCCACGACCTACTACAACATGGCGGTTCCCGGTGACCCGG
>VAWT01000312.1 GCA_005883415.1 Actinomycetota bacterium
GCGGCCAGCGCGCCGGCCAATGCGCCGAGGCCCTTTGAGGCGGACTCGAGGTCGCGGCGGACCTTGATCAGCGCCGCGGCGAGCACCGCGACGACGACGGCAGCGAGCACGACGCTGAGGATGATCAGTGTGGTCTCGCTCATCGCTCTTCGACCCCATCGGTGAGGGCGTTCATGTAGCCGTCCTGGACGAGGGCCTCCTCCACGATCAGTCCGAGCACCGGTGCGGTCGCCTCGAGCTGCGGGATATTTGCCGTGTTGCCCGCGACATCGCCCGCGACGTCGAGGAGGCGCCCAACCGATCTCTTGATGTCGTCGGTGGCCCTTACCAGGACGATCAGCAGGCCCGCGACGATCAACGCCGCGACCAGGCCGATCACGAGCGCGACCTCCCATGCGCCGTGATTGGAAAGTGCTGCGAACGAGATCATTTTCCGACCGCCACCTTTCGCAGCGCACGCGCCGAGTGAAGGATCCTGATCCCCGAGTCGTTGATCTGGCCGACGCCAGCGAGCCCGGTCGTCTGCTCGCGCACCTTTTCGACGCCCTCCACCGCACTGCGGGCCTGCTTGGCGATCCGCTGCGCCAGCACCACGATCGTGATCACGATCGCAGCCGCCACCAGCACGACGATACCGCCGAGGGCGAGCCCTACGTACCAACCGGTGGAAGCACCGATCGCTATGGGCAAATCAAACCTCCTCGATTTGTCGACCTTGCACCCGCCGCCTCTCGGCTCTTGGGCCTCGAGAGAGGTCACAACGAGAGGTTCGCCGTGGGCCTCCCTCCCTCATTCTGAGAATACTCTCGACGCCGTTGGTGACTTGCAAGTGGGTTGCCCGACTGGTGACGTCAGCGCCCCAGATACCCGGCGAATGGCAAGGTCGGGCCAGCCTCGGCAGTTCAGGGCCGCGTCGCCTGAGCGGAACTCGACGCTCATCACGATTCCGTTCGCGGGCCGCTCTCAGCTCTCGTTGAGCTGATCGGATCCGTAGCTGCGGGCGAGCCCTACTGGACCGTGGACACCAGGTCCCCAGTTGCCTCCTTCGCCCACAAAAAGCCCGTGCTGAGCGCGTGCTTCGGGGCAGGCGGCACGCTACTCGCCACCCCGGGGTCGATAAAACCATGTCGATCTGGGAGGTCGCCAGCGCAACGCAGCTGGCTCGGCTCAAATTCGACCGTCCGGTGATCGCCGCCACGTTCGTCCCGACGAACGAGCCGTGGCTGCAGCGAGCGTCGGATACTTGTCAATGTGGGTCCCCATGGGACCCGCCCGATCATCAACGCGGATCTGATGACTTCATCGACTCCCACCTGGCGAGATACGTACCTTTACTTCGGCTGGCGGTCGGAAGGAGGTGGGCGATAGCGCTGGCGAGCGGCGGCCTGTCGAAGGCAGAATCCGGACGAGCGCAGCGCCACTAAAAGAGTTGTGCGCGACGCGCCGTCGAGTAGTCACTGTGCATCGCGGCATCACGGTTTCACCGTCCCACGCCTCGTCACCGTTTGTCCGCTTCTGAACTTTTGCTTGTACGCCTCGAAATCCCAGGTAGCCAGGAACTGCTCTGCGGCCCGTTGCCCTGACTGAAAGAGTTGTTGGGCCTTGTCGGGAGGAATGTCGAACTCCGTCGTCCGGACGCCCATCGTCGGGATGGGGATGGTGCGGGCGTAGTTGGCCTGCTCGACGTAGAAGCGGTCGTGGGCCTCCATCATCGTCTCGGCAATGGCTTTGAGGAAGTCGATGTCGGAGACGAGCGGCTTTACGGGGGCGCCCGGTGATGTGGGAACGAGCGGGGCGGTCTGATCGGGAGCGACGAGCAGCAGCCCGAAAGTAGGGAAGGCTGGCGTTGTGCCAGGGTCGGTGTCGAACAGCCAGATCGGGAAATTGGACAACAACCCGCCGTCGACGATCTGATGGCCGTCCACCGTGACTGGCTCGAAGAAGACCGGGATCGACATGCTCATGCGCACGGCCTCCGCGATATCGAGCTCGTCGGGATCGCTGCCGATTTTCTGCGCGTCGTGGGGAAGGACGAGCATGCTGCGGGCCGATAGATCGGATGCGATCACTTGGAGCGTGTAGGCACGCTTCGGATCGCTCTGGTCCTCGTTGCGTAGGTGGCCGAACTTGGTCTTTCCCTTCGACGTCAAGAGGTCGCGGATCCAGCCGAGGAAGTACTTCCCGCTATGCATCCCGCGCGACTTGAAGAACTGGGCGATGTCGCCGAGCGCGCCGAAGTGATCTAGGAATGTCTGGTCCTCGAACTTGGTGAAGTCCATCTGGTTCAGGACGATGTCCTGAAGCTCGGCGCCCGTGTATCCCGCCGCGACGAGCGATGCCGTGATGGCTCCGGCCGAGGTCCCGGCGACGCATTGGGGCTGGTAGCCGTGATCGTTCAGAGTCCGGAACGCCCCGGCCAGCCCAATCCCCTTCACGCCCCCGCCCTCGAATACGAGATCGGCCTCCAGGGGCCCGCTGGGACGTTGTGGCGCCGGCGAACCGGCGCCTTGGGGCACGGTCGATTCCATCGTCTACCTCCTCCGTCGAATG
>VAWT01000010.1 GCA_005883415.1 Actinomycetota bacterium
TGATCGTGTTACGGGGCGGTTCCCAGCGACTCGAGGTGCTCCTGGTGAAGCGAAACCCGGAGGCGCGGTTCATGGGCGGAGCATGGGTGTTCCCCGGTGGGGCCGTAGACGGGCGGGAGGGACGGGGTGACCGCGCGCTCCGCGCCGCGGCGATGCGGGAGCTTATGGAAGAGGCCGGAATTGCCCTGGAGACCCCGGGGCAGCTGATCCCCTTCTCGCGCTGGATCACACCGGCGCAAGTCAAGATTCGGTTCGACGCGGTGTTCTACCTGGCGTGGCTGCCGCAGGGCGCGACGGCGAAGGTCGACGGCCGGGAAGTGGTGGACGCTCGTTGGTACGGACCGCGGGAGGCGCTTCAGTCCGCGAGCAACGGGGAGCTGTTTCTGGTGTTCCCGACGATCAAGCACCTGGAGCAGCTGTCGGGATTCGCCTCCGCGAAGGAGGTGATGGAGCACGCCCGAGGACGCGAGGTGAGGCCGGTTCAGCCTCGCGTGCTTATGTCCGGCGAGACGGCGCGCATCGTGCTCCCGGGCGAGCCCGGCTACGAAGACTGAGCCCGCGCGGCGACCCACGGCTCCTACCTATACTCGCGCCGTGACGGCTTCCTTACCGAGCACGGTCCAGGCAGTCTTCGACCGGTTCATCACCACCGAGCTCACCACAGTCGACCGCCACGGGCAGCCGATCACGTGGCCCGTGACTCCTTACTACGAACCGGGCGCCCCGTGCATCGACGCCACGACCGGTCTCGGCTATCCGAAGAAGGCCAACGATGCGCGTGCCAACCCGCTGGTAGCCATGCTCTTCTCCGATTCCACTGGCTGCGGCCTGGAGCGCCCGCCGATGGTCCTGGTGCAGGGCACGGCCGATGTCGATGACCGCGACCTCGACGCCAATCAGGCGCGCTACGCACGGGAGTCGGTTGAGAAGCTGCCGGCCATTGCGAAGCTCCTGCCTCCCACCCCGCTCCGGCGGTTTCTGGCCTGGTACTTCGCCCGTATCTACATCCATGTCCGGCCGGAGCGCGTGTACGCGTGGCCTGACGGCGATCCCGGTCGGGAGCCGGAGCTCTATGGCTCGCACATGGACAAGGTCCGCGCGGGCCATTCCCAGGAACCAGACCGTTTCCACGCCAGCCCCGGGGGCGGCCTGAGCTCGTGGCACTCTCGGATCGCGGAGCTTGGCACGCGCTATCGGACAGCCGTGCTTTCGATCGTGTGTCCGGACGGCTTTCCATTCGCCATCCGCGCGCGGGTGGGCGTGGTGCTGGTGCCGCGCAAGGTCGTCGGGGGATTCGAGGCACCGCCGTCGCGGATCGGAATGCTGCGCGCGAACGCGGCCAAGGCGTGGCGCTTTCGCAAAACCGCCAAGCGCGAGCTGGCCCGGCGCAGCTGATCGAGGCCGCGTGAGGGGACAGTCTTTTAGAGCTCAGCGATCCGTCGGGCCAAGAAGCGCCGCTCTGGCTCGGAGCTCGCCAGCTCGAGCGCGCGTTCGTACGCGTCGCGCGCGTCCTCGAGGCGACCGAGCCGCCGAAGCAGCTCGCCCCTGGTCGAGTGCAGGTACTGGTAGCTGTCAAGGTCTAGCCGGTCCACGAGCTCCAGCGCCCGCTCGACCGCGCCCGCCTGCGCTACCGCCACCGCCCGATTGAGCTCGACCACCGGCGAGTGCGTCACCGACGCCAGCCGGCCGTAGAGCACCGCCACCTCGTTCCAGTCGACGGGCTCCTCGCACTGAAGCGAGGCGATCGCCGCCTGGAGCGTGTACGGGCCACCTTGGCGCAGAGCGATCGCCTGCTCGAGTGCCGCCCGGCCAGCGGCGATTTCATCACCGTTCCACAACGCCCGGTCCTGATCTTCCAGCAGCACCAGATCGTCGCCGGAGAATCTCGCCTGCCGCCGCGCGTGATGGAGCAGCATCAGGCCCAAGAGACCGTGAACCTCTGCCTCATCGGGCATGAGCGAGGTCAGCACACGGCCCAGCCGTAGGGCCTCGGCCGCGAGGTCGACGCGGCCGCTATACCCTTCGTTGTAGATCAGGTAGACCACCGCCAGGACTGCGTCCAGGCGTTCGGGCAGCTTGTGATCGGCCGGCACCGCAAACGGGATCCCGGCCGTCTTGATCTTGACCTTGGCCCGCGAGAGCCGCCGTTTCATCGTCTCCTCCGAGACGAGGAACCCGCGCGCGATCTCCTCCGTTCCCAGGCCACCGAGCGTACGAAGCGTCAGCGCCACCTGGGCCTCGAGCGCAAGTGCTGGATGGCAGCATGTGAAGATCAGCTCGAGGCGCTCGTCCTCGATCGTCGTATCGTCGTCGAGTTCGTCCACCGTCGCCTCCGGAACCTCGAGCAATCGGGTCTTCTCAGCCAGTGTCCGCTCCCGGCGGATGCGGTCGATGGCTCTGTTACGGGCACTCGCGTACAGCCAGGCGCCGGGGTTGCTAGGAACGCCATCGCGGGGCCACCGTTCGGCGGCGATCGCGAATGCCTCTTGAGCGGCCTCCTCGGCGAGATCGAAGTCGCCGAGGAAACCGATCAGCGAGGCGAGCACCCGGCCCCATTGCTCGCGGAAGACCTGCTCCAGCAGCGCTAGCGCTCCACGCCTGAGCGGACCTCCGAGGGCTGCTCCACGACCGGGCGGACCTCGATCGCCCCGCCCAGCCGGGCCGCCGGGATCCGGGAGGCGAGCTCGAGCGCTTCGTCGAGGTCACCGGCCTCGAACACGTAGTAGCCGCCGAACACCTCCTTGGTATCGGCGTACGGCCCGTCGGTCGTCAGCGTCTCGCCATCCTGAACTCGGACGGTGGTGGCAGTCTCGACCGGCTCCAGCTGGCCGCTCGAGACACAGCGCGGGTCGTTGGCCAAAGCCATGTACTCCCCGAACATCGCCTTGTACTCGGCGTCCGGCAGCGCCTCGTGCGAGCCCGGCTTTGAGTAGATCAGGGTTGCGTACTTCATCTCGACCTCCTGAGGACGGATTGCATGATTGTCCCTAGGACGAACGAGAACCCGCTCAGGGGACAGCTAACCGCCGCCGTAAGTGACGATCAGATCCGTGACTACCCCGACCACGAAGCCCGCGCTGACCATCAGCAGACCGAGCTCGCGGTGGCCGTGGCGGCGCATCCCGGTCCATATCTCGCCGATCACGTACAGGATCGCCCCGCCGGCGGCGGCGTAGAAGGCGAGCTCCAGCGGCCGGCTGGTCACGCCATATCCGACGATCGAGCCGAGGAACGTGGGCCCACCGCCAATGAGGCCGGCCAGGCCCAGCCACGGCCACGAAGGTCTGACGTCACCCAGCGGGCCAATAATCCCGAATCCCTCTGTGGCGTTGTGCAGGGCAAAGCCGATGATCAGAACCGTCGCGAGGGTGATTGCGCCGGCCCGGGCCGAGACACCGATCGCCAGGCCCTCGGCGAAGTTGTGAATACCGATGGCGGCCGCGATCGTAAGGCCCGTACGCAGGGCCCGGCGGCGGGCGGCGTCGCGCTCGAGGGCGAGTGTGCTCGTCTGCGTGTCGGCCAACGCTCCAGCACCGGCGCCACCGGCAATGGGCGGCTTGCGTGCCCCGAGCGGGCGCATCCGACGCTCGAGCATCCCCAGGCCCGCTCCGCCGGCGGCGAAGCCTGCAGCAAGGAGGGTCACAAGTGACACCACGTGACCGAGCGAGCGGTGGCCGTGCTTGTAGGCATCCAGCGCGGAGTTGACGATATCCAGGCCATTCGCGAGCACGTCGACGAAGATGAAAGCCAGGACACCGACGGAGAACATCGCCAGCGCCACGCGCCCGCGGGCCGAGAGCAGCTGGAGCCGCCCGACCGGAAGGCTCAGGTAGATGGTGAAGCCGGCTAGGGCTCCGAGCAGAGCTGTGTGCGTGAGGGACATGGCCGTTAGGGGACCCTAATCCGCAGCGTACCAATCTACGCTCCCAAGTCCAACCTGTGTGCTTGGGATTACTGAGCCAAGGTCAGCCCGCAAACCTTTATTGCCCTTCGCGTGGCCCGGACCTAGGTGTTCGAGTTCAGGTTCGGGAGGCCGACCGCCTGCAACCAGTGGTTGACCGTGATGTTCAGCTGCGTGAACTCGCCGGTCCAGATCAGGACGCCCATCGCAATGAGTACAGCCCCACCCACTCCGATCACGACCGCGTAGTGCCGTCGGATCACGGCCAGCGCCGCGGTCGCCTTTCCGAACGCCAGTCCGGTGATCAGAAACGGCAGACCCAGCCCTAGGCAGTAGACCGCGAGCAGGAAGGCCCCATGCGCCGCCGACTTCGAGATGCCGGTCGCGCCGATGATCGCCCCCAGCGTGGGGCCTGTGCACGGCGTCCAGGCGAGCGCGAACGCGGCGCCTGTGATGACGGGACCGCCTCGGCCCGCGCGGTCCATCAGCGTGCCCACATGCCACTCCCGGCCCAGGCGCGGGATCAGCGGCGCCAAAACGAACAGGGCACCCATGGTCACGATCAGCGCGCCGCTGACCTTGAGCGCCGCGGGCCCGGTCAACGTCGCGTGAAGCGCCCGCTGCCCCAGCAAGCCGAGAGCGATAAAGATGGCGGAGAAGCTGGCCACGAACGCGAGGCTTGGTCCAATCACTCGACCGGCTCGGATCTCGCTGGGAGCCACTCCCGCCACTGCCGAGATATAGCCAGGGACGAGCGGCAACACGCAGGGCGACAGGAACGAGATCAGCCCTGCCCCGAATGCGACCGGGATGCCGATGCCGGATGCAGGGTCCACGTCGCTAATTATGGAACCGAGCGACTGCCTGTTGGACCATGCCCACGCCCCAAGATGGGAGGGCAAGGCGATCGTCAGGGTGTCATTGGGCTGATATCCAGGCTGGACGGACTCCGCAGCAGGCGCTAGAGTCGCGGCCGGATCCACGTGGAAGCCTCCGCCATCCATGCCAGGACAGGGCTCGGACGGGGTCGAGTTACGCTCCCAACTCCCCTGCTCAGGCTGCGTTCAGACCAGCAGCTAGTCGGGCTCTTCCGCAGCGGCAACGAGGACGCGTTCCGGGTCATTCACGATCGCTACCGCGCGCGGCTGCTCGCCTACGTGCGCCAGATGCTCGCGGGGCAGCATCCCGACGCCGAGGACGTGCTCCAGGACGTGTTCGTCCGCGCATATGCGGGCCTGTTGGCCAATGGCCGCGAGCTGAGCCTGCGCCCCTGGCTGTATCGGATCGCGCACAACCGCTGCGTGGACGAACTCAGGCGTCCGATGCCTCCCGCTCCGGAGTCGCTGGAGCTTGCCCCGGCCGCCAGCAGCGACCCGGTGCTGGAGAGCGAGAGGCGCGAGTCGCTGCGCCGGCTGATCATCGACATCCGGCGGCTGCCGGATCAGCAGCGTTCGGCGCTGTTGATGCGCGAGATGAGCGGGATGGCCTACATGGAGATCGGGGGCGTGCTGGGCCTGTCCGTGCCGGCCGTTAAGTCGCTGCTCGTGCGGGCAAGGGTCAGCCTGGCGGCCGCTGTTGAAGCGCGCGATACGGCGTGCCACCAGATCCGCGGCGATCTGGCAGACGCACACGAACGCGGTGTCCGCCCCAGCGGGCTATCACGCCGCCACCTCCGCGACTGCTCCGGATGCCGGGATTACCGCTCGGAGCTTCGCGGCGTCAGCCGCCAGCTGGCAGTCCTCACTCCCGCGCTTGGTCCGCTCGGGATATTGACCCGGCTGATCGGATTCGGACACGGTGCCGGCGGGGGGGCTGCTGCCGGCGGGACTGGCAGCGGCGTGCTGGCTGCCGGCGGAGCCGCAAGCGCCGGGACCACGGTTTTCGGAGCGGCTGCCACCCACGTGGCGGCCGTGGTTGCCGCGGCCGTGGTGACGGCCGGCGGAGCGGTGGAGATCCAACGGACCGTGGCTACGCAGCTTGATCCAGCGCCAGCACACCATGCGAAGCGAGCGGCGAGCGTGGGCCAGGGGACCTCTGTGGAGGGAACCGTCGCGGCGAGCGCAACAGCCCCGCTTTCCTCATACCCGCCAGCGCCCGTGCGGCAGGCGCCAGCATCGGCCGCGCCCGCCCCGCAAAACCTCCCGGCGGGGGCGCCCAAGCGGTCCGCCAAAGCCCGGAAAGCCGTCAGCGCTCAGCCCGTGGCTCCGCCGCAGACGGTCACGGATACCACCGCCACCACCAGCGCGCCCTCAGCCACCGGCTCGACTGCCCCCCCGGCCAACCTACCGACGTGCCAGAGTCCCGCTCCTGCGGTACAGGCCCCGGCCCTCGCGCCGGCTTCCCCCGCGGCGAGCCCTCCGAGCGATCCCCCGGCCACGAGTGGAGCGCCGGCGTCGACGAGTACCTCCACGGGATCGACCTCCTGCGCCTCGAGCAACGGCGCCGCGGGAACTCCCGCAAGCTCGACGTCCACACCTGGATCGTCTTCCAGCACGGGGACGGCGGACTCGCGGGCTCAGAACTCCTAGCTCGCATCCCGCGCTGACGCCCTAGGCCGGGCCCGCGAACGCGGGACGCTCGACCCCCGGCGGAAGTCTGCCTTCATCGGCCAGCTTGTCCAGGTGCGCGGCGAGGGTGACCGCTGCGGCCGGTCTCAACTCAGGCGGCGCGTCGTCCCAAACGTCGTCGAGCATCTCGTCCACGCCCCGCTTGCCGCCCGCGAGCGCCGCCACTAGGCGGCGTTCGCGGTCGAGGCGATGACTTATGTACTCGTCGAGCTTGGCCGCGGGATCGCACACCATGGGGCCGTGGCCGGGACAGAGAACATCCAGGTTGCGCTCCCGGAGACGCGAGAGGCCCTCCAGGTAGGAGGCCAGCGCTTTCGGATCCGGGGAGATGAAGACGCTCCCCTCGCCGAGTACGGCATCTCCGGTCAGCGCCGCTGTCCCGAACAAAAACGCCAGGTGATCCGGAGCGTGACCAGGAGTAGCCAGCGCCTCGAGCGACCCGAAAGTGCTGCCGTCCGCCAGTGGGACGTCGATCGCGCCAGCGGCGGCGGCGACGGGGACATCCGGGAACTCACCGCAAACCGCGCCGGTGGCCTCGGCGTGATCGGCATGTTGGTGTGTCAACGCGATTCCTGCGAGCCCTCCTCGACGATTGGCCACCTCCACGAGCGCTTTGACGTGGTCATGGAACGCCGGACCCGGATCGACCAACCAGGCCGGGTCACGACCCACAATCCAGGAGTTCGTGCCCGTCAGCGTGAAAGGGCCTGGGTTTGACGCGCGGACCCCGACGATGTCGTGACCTGGAACGTCGATCCGGGTCATGTTGGGAGGATCGCAGTCGCCGCCTACCGCTCGACCGTACGCGCGCTGCGGCCCTGCTGGAGCCCCCAGCTGATGATCCGCTCTGGATGGATCCGGATCAGCGGCGTCGGCACCGAGATCGCCTCGGCCCGCCCGCGAATCTCCACCGCCCGTGGCCGCCACGGGTCCGTGCTCTCCAGATCATCGACCACGATCGCGGCTCGCCCGGTGCGCGCTACGTCGCGGAACTTCTTCGACCGCTCGAGCTCGTGGCCCCCGATGTCGATCGTGTCCCGCGCCGCGTTGTAGATCCACCCAACCGGGACCACGTGCGGCGTACCGTCCGGGCCGACGGTCGCGATCCGTCCCAGTTGCCGCCCGCCGGTCAGGTAGCGAAGCTCGGAATCGGTGAAGACGCTCATCGTCTCGATCCTGACAGGCTCGAGCCCTCGCCGTTAGAAGAGGGCGCCGTCCTGGCGTGCGTGACGGCAAAATCGGGCGCCCGGAGTTGAACCGAGGACCTCACCTACCGCGCGGCGCTCCAGCCCGGGCGCTCTTTAGTCGAGAGGATGCTGGCCCACGGTCACGGTGCTGGCGGTAGGCTCACGGCCAAATGTCGATCGTGCGCGGCGAGGCCGAGGAACGCTTGGAGGCGGAGCACCCAGACAAGCACCTGCGTCGTCGCGAGTTCATCCCGGCGTCGCGGCGCGTCAGGGGACGCAGGCCGTAGCGATACTCCACGAGCTTGAGGACCGATCTGCTGTCGCGCCGTCTACTGAAACGCATCCTCATCGCCGCAATCGCTGCATTCGGTATTGCCGCGTGCAGTGGCACGCGTCACGTCTCGTCGACTCAGACGACCAAGACCAGCGGGCGGGCCGCGATCGCGCGTGCGCATCCCAGTGCTGTGCCGCTGCCGATCCGGCCGGTGTTCCCGAACCCGCTACCGGGCGAGGGGGTCTGGAAGCCGACGGGCCCGCCGGTCAACGGTGGCCCACCGGTGCTGGTGACGACCTACCGCCCCGAGCTCGGCTCTCCGGACACCACCGCATACGTGGCCTGGTTTGACCACACGCGCACCGAGCTCGCCTACTACCCGGGCGGCAGCGAGCCGCCGAGCGCTGCCGTACGCGGGCCGACGATGGTCCCGCAAAGCCAGCGCTATCGGCTGCTTGCGACCTTCAACGCCGGCTTTACCTACACGTCCGGCAACAACGGCTCGACCGACAACGGTCAGGTGAACGAGCCGCTGTCGGACGGAAACGCCACCCTGATCGGCTACAGCGACGGGCGCGTCGACATCGTGAAGTGGAGCGGCGGCCCGAACGCCGGGCTGGACGTCGCCTGGACCCGCCAGAGCCTGCCTGCGATCGTCTGGAATGGACAGCTGAACCCCGACTTAAACGACAGCCCCGACAGCGTATGGGGGGCAACGCTCGGTGGGGTCTGCTGCGTCCCGCGCACCGGTGTCGGCATCGACCGTCACGGCAACCTCTTCTTCGTCGTCGCCACCAACCAGACGGTGATCACCCTGGCGAAGATCCTCAAGCACATCGGCGCGGTGCGAGCGATGGAGTTTGACATCAACTACGAATGGCACTCGCTGATCAGCTACAGCCACGGCCCAAGCGGACTTGTCCCGAAGCTGATCGAACCCCAAAACCAGCAGACGCCCACCCGTTACCTAGTGCCTGACAGCCGTGACTTCTTCGCCGCCTACACGCGCCTGCCGGGTCCGGTCACCGTCCCCTTCAAGTAGCGATCCCGCCGCCTTCGGCGAGGGAACTCGCCTAGGCAGACAGCGATGCTCCGCCGCCGTCAACCGCCGGCGCCCGAGCGTGGTCTGCACTCGTCGGGCTTTGTTGTGAAGTTTTCCTCGCTCTCGCGTCTCAACTAGCGGTCATCCACAACCGCCCGACGCGGGCGCCAGCCAAGGAGGAACCCAGATGAGACGACTCACGATCGGCCTGACAGCAGCGGTGATGCTGCTCGCTCTCGCGCCTTCGGGCGCGTTGGCGAGCGATCACGGTAGCCGCCATCTCAGGCGTGTTCAAAACGCCCGGGTCGTGCGCTTCAGCGGCGGCGCGCTCACGATCATGCTCCGCAACGGCTCGAGGGTGAGCGGCAAGGTCAACCGGGCCACTGAACTCGAATGCACGGCTCCAGAGCGAATGGAGATCGTGCACGACGGTGATCAAAGCGCCAACGACGGCCCCGGGGACGTCGGTGACGCGAACCAGAACGAAGCCGCGGAGAACCAGAACGAAGCCGCAGAACCACCCGAGAACGAGGCCCAGGAGCCAGCAGAGAACGAGGCAGCGGAGCCGGCGGAGAACGAGGCCGCCGAGCCTCCGGAGAACGACGTCGAGAGGCGCTGCTCGACCATGAACCTCAGGTCAGGCACCGTCGTGCGTGATGCGGTGCTGAGCATCTCGAGCTCCGGGCGGGTGTGGAAGAAGGTTGAGCTCGGGCTCTAGGAGGAAAGGGAGCATGACCTCCGGCCGGCGGCCTTTATCTACAAGACCGTCGGCCGTTTGCTGGGAAAGGTTTGGGCGTGGTTGGGCGTCGGTGGGGTTGCGGCGATGAGTCCGATGGCTTTGTCATTGAGGTTTCTTCAGGCCCAGCCTGATGGGCGCCTGACGCAGCTTGCGCGTGAGGGTCATGAGCCTGCGTTTGAGGCGTTGGTGCGTCGATATCGCCGCGAGTTGTTTTGTTATTGCCGGCGGTTGATGCCTGAGGCTGCGAGCGCGGAGGACACGGTTCAGCAGGCGTTGTTGCAGGCGTGGAGGGCGCTGAAAGCTGGCGCCGAGGTCCGGGATATCAGGGCTTGGCTTTATCGCATCGCGCATAACGCTGCTGTCAGTCATCTGCGGGCGGCCGGGGCGATGCCGCGGGAGATGGAGGACGCGCCTGGAACGTTTGATGTGGAGCAGGTGGTGCAGCAGCGGCTGCGGGCAAAAGCGGCGCTGGCGGGGATGGCGTCTTTGCCGGAGCTTCAGCGCCGGGTGCTGGTCAGCACGACGCTGGATGGCGCCAGCCATGAAGAGGTGGCGACGGCGCTGGGGCTTAGCAACGGAGCGGTTCGCGGGCTGATCTACCGGGCTCGGGCGGCGTTGCGGGCGACAGCGGCCGCTGTTAGCCCCATTCCCGGGGTGGGCTGGGCGATCCGCCACGCCGCGAGCAGGTCTAAGCGAACCCATGCCGTGGTCGAGGCGGCGCTGGGCGGTGGAGGAGCGGGCATCGCCGGGCTCATGGCCAAGGGCGGTGCCCTGATCGCGATCACCGGAGCTGTGGCCGGCGGCGGCATGATCGTCTCGCCCACCACTTCGCATCACCAGCACAGCGAGGTCAGTCAGCCAGAGCTGCATGGGGCGGGCGACTCATCTGTATCCGCGGTGCTGCTCGCACATCAAACACACGGCCCGTTGCCGGGATCTAGGACTGCCAACACCAGCGCATCACCGTCCGGTGCGCGGCGATCAAGCGATAGCCGCTCTGGACCGGCTAACAGCACCGGCAGCACCACCACAGCCACGAGCGGCCATGACGGCGGCTTGCCCGGTGGATCAGACGGCGGCTCGCGCGGCGGTCCGACAGCCACAACCACCCCAAGCGGGACCTCAGGACCCGACGGCGGCTCCCCGGGAAGCACTGGCTCAGGCGACACAACCACCACCGCGACGCACTAGCCGCTGACGGAGCCGCAATACGGTCGTTTCGCGGAAGCCCCTGCCGTCCGGCGGCCGAGCGGAAGCTCTAGACCCGGCGGAGGGCCTGGGCGCGTGTGCAGGTTTTGAGCCGCTGAGGAGCGGGAAGCCCGAGCCCACGGTGGCGCTAGGAGGAGCGCGATGGCTAACGGGACGCAAACGGCTGTGCGACAGCGCCTCCGAAGCGCCGATCGCCGAGCCGGCCAGGTACATGAGCGGATGAGCCGTTTTCGAAGCTGAGGGGAGCCCCGGATGTCTGACCATTTCCGCCAATTGCGTCGGATCAAGCGCCTTGCCTTGGTCGTCGCCGTCACGCTTTGCGCCCTCCTGGTGGTCGGCGCTCAGGCCGCTCTAGCGAAGACGCCACCTACCCCGTATGTCGCGCTCGGCGACTCCTACAGCGCCGGCTCGGGCGTCCTTCCGCCGGATCCCGCCGCCCCACCGGAGTGTTTGCGCTCGCTTGTCAACTACCCCCACGTGATTGCCAGCCACATCGGCGCTCAGTTGACCGACGTGACGTGTGGCGGGGCGCAGTCGAGCCACTTCTTCACGTCGCAGTACCAGGGTGTGCCCCCGCAGCTAGATGCGCTCAGCAAGCGCACCCGGTTGGTCACCATGACAATTGGCGGCAACGACAGCAATCTGTTTATCGATGTGGTGAGCGATTGCGGGAGCGCCGGCCTCTCGACCGGCGGCCAGGGGAGCCCCTGCAAGGACCGCTATGGCTCCTCATTTGACGACACAATCCGCAACACGACCTATCCCGCGCTTGTGAACGCCCTCACCGCAGTCCACGCCAAGGCGCCGCAGGCGAACGTGGACGACCTACGTCGACTTCAGCACCGTCTCAGAGGGTCACGACGCCTGCCAGCCGATCGGCGTCCGTTGGATCGAGCCGGTCGTCACGGGCACGAACCCCGTAATCGTGCATCCAAACGCGCTGGGCGAAGCTCAGATGGCAGCCCAGACGATCTCCACACTCCATCTAGGCTGACGCAGGCCACTACGTGCCGGTGCGGTCGCGGTGCTTGCACCCCGGCCAGCAGCAGGGCCGGCGCTGGCCTTCCTCCAGCTCCTCCTGGGTCCGCCGAATGCGGCGCTCTCGTGTCGTCTCTTGCTTGGCGTCCTCGACCCAGCAGATGAACTCGTTGCGGGCTAAGGGCGTGATGTCCTTCCAGGCATCAAGCGCCGTGGCGCTGGCGATCAGCGCCTTCTGCAGGTCCGCGGGCAGTTTATGCACCACCCCGCCGGGCACTCCGTGGCCGCTCACAGGTCCATGGTAGTGAGCCGCTGCCTCTCCCAGCTCAGGTGGCGTGCCTCATGGCTGAACCCTGCTGTGGCGACCGGCTAGCGCTTGTGGCTCGCGAGGGCCAGTATGTGCTCAGATGAGCGGTTCGATTGAGTTGCGGCAGTTGCGCTATTTCGTCGCGGTGGCAGAGGAACTGCACTTCGGGCGGGCGGCGGAGCGCTTGCATATGTCGCAGTCGCCGCTGTCGCGCGCGATTCGTGAGCTTGAGCGCGATCTGGGATTGGTGCTGTTCGTGCGGACCACGCGTCGGGTCGAATTGACCCCGGCTGGCTCGGTCTTGCTAGAGCGTTCGCGCCGGGCTCTGGCTGAGATCGACGGTGCGATCGCCGAGGCACAACGTTCGGCTCGGGCGGAGGGCGACGTGCTCGGCGTGGGCTATGGGCCTTTCAGCCGGACAGAGGCGATGGGCATTGCCGATGAGCTGGGGACGGAGCGGCCCGACCTTGACGTGCGCCTCGTGGAGGAGGTCAGTCCGGAGTCGCTGCGGCGCGTTGGCGTGCATGAGCTGGCGGCAGCGGTGGTGATAGAGACTCCGGCGGCGGCGCGCCGCCATGGCGTTCGGGTCGACACGCTCAGGGATGAGCCGCTGCTGGCCGCGTTGCCGGCGTCACATCGGTACGCCACCGCGGGGCCGATACCGGTCGGCGCCTTCGTCCAGGAATGCGTCCTTCTTCCGCGCGAGCCGCCGGGACAGACATTCAACGCCTGGCTGCGCGCGTTGATGCGGGCTCATGGATTCGAACTCGAACGTACGATGGAGACGCTCAGCGCGCCCTGGGATCGTCGCATCCCGCCGGTGGCGAGCGGCGAGGCAGTCTCGGTGTTCGTCGCCGAATGGGTGGGCGAGCCAATCGCGGGAGTCGTGGCGGTGCCGTTCGATCCGCCTTTGAGCTTCCCGACGGACCTCGCGTCGAGCTGGCCGCCGAGCGAGGGGGTAGAGGCGCTCGTCGGCGCGGCCTGCCGAGTGCGTGACAGCGAGGGCTGGTTGACGGAGCGCTCGGCGCGTAGCGAGCTGCCGGCTGATTGAGTCGTAGACAGTCTGGGTCGGCGGGCCGATTGGACTTTGTGTACGGGGTCACGCGGCTTAGGCTCGCCGAGGGCAACCCACATCAGGAGGGACCGGATGGCAGAAGAGACCCCAACCGATAGCGGCCGCATCTCGTTGATGCTGATTCACGGCGCGTGGCTCTCGGCCCGGAGCTGGGAGAACTACTCGCAGTACTTCGACAAACGCGGTTTCGCAGTGTCGGCGCCGGAGTGGCCGCGTAAGCAAGGCGACGTCGAGGAGATGCGGGAGACCGCCGAGGAGTCGGCAGGGCTCGGTGTGCAGGAGATCGTCGACCATTTCGAGGGGCTGATCAGCGATCTCGAGCAGCCGCCGGTGTTGATCGGTCATTCCTATGGCGGGTTGTTCGTCGAGCTTCTGCTCGACCGCGGCCTGGGCCGGGCCGGGGTGGCGATGAGCCCAGCGCCGCCGAAAGGGATCCTGGCGCTGCCGTTCTCGACGCTGAAGGCCGGTGCGCCCGCCCTCGCGCATCCTTCTAAGTGGCACGGGGTAGTGACGCTCACGCTGGAGGAGTTCACGTATGCGTTTGTGAACACCTTTTCGGAGGAGGACGCGGCGTCTGCGTACGACCGCTACGCCGTGCCGGAGACCGGCCAGATCTTCTACGAAGCCGGGTTCGCCAACTTCCACCTGCACCCTCCGACGGAGGTCCACTTCAAGAACGAAGGCCGCGCGCCGCTGTTGATCGTCGGCGCCACCGAGGACCACACCGTGCCGGCGTCGCTGTCGAAGGCCCAGTACAAGCACTACGAGCGCTCCCCGGCGAAGACCGACTACCTCGAGTTCGAGGGCCGGCCGCATCTGCACATGGTCGCCCCCGACTGGCAAGAGGTCGCCGCCGAGATCGACGGCTGGCTCGACGGCGTCCTCGACGCCCCGGTCGCAACGAGCCAGCAAGCCTCGTAAAGGAAGGACACGATGGATCTCCACCTGACCGGCAAGGTCGCTGTCGTCACCGGCGCGAACAAAGGCATCGGCCTCGCCATCACCAAGGCGCTGGTCGGCGAGGGTGCCCATGTTGTGGCCGGCTCGCTCTCCACGGAGCACCTCGACGGCTTGGACCGCGTCACCGCGGTTCCGGTCAACCTGCTGGGCGACGACGGGCCCGCCCTGCTCGTCCAGAAGGCGATCGACGAACACGGTCGGCTCGACGTGCTCGTCAACAACGTTGGAGCGGTGCGGATCCGCGTCGACGGCTTCCTCGCGACGAGCGACGAGGAGTTCGAGTGGGCGCTCCAGATGAACTTCTTCACCGGACTGCGTGCGACGCGGGCTGCCCTGGGACCGATGCTCGAGCAGGGTTCGGGTGCGATCGTGAACATCGCCTCGGTCAACTCGTTCTTTCAGCCCGACTCCTCGACGATCGACTACGGCGTAGCCAAGGCCGCGGTTGTCAACCTGAGCAAATCGCTCTCACAAGAGTTCGGACCCAGGGGCATCCGCGTTAACTGCGTCTCGCCGGGACAGGTAGGCACCGACCTCTGGCTGGGAGAGCACGGGGTCGCCGCCACCTTCGCCGAGGCAAGCGGCGCCGATGCCGACACGATCCGGGAGACGGCCGCCGCGGCGATTGCTACCGGCCGCTTTTCGACGCCGGACGAGGTGGCAACGCTGGTCACGATCCTCGCGTCTGATCGAACCGCCAACGTAACCGGGGTCAACTACATAATCGATGGCGGCCTAATCAAGACGACCTGAGGCTTCCGCTGACCGCACGCACAGTGCTGGCTGGCGGCTTGCGGGTTCCGCGCCGCGCGATGTCAATGACGACGTCCTCCTGGCGATCAACGAGCAGTCAAGTCACCCAGGAGGCGGGCCAGGTCCATTTCCGCCTCCCGGGTCTGAAGGCCGTGCTCCACCGCGGCGCCGATCTGCCTCTGGACCGCGGGGCTACGCACTCCCTCGCCAAACAGGTCGGAATCGAGACGGAAATCCTCAACGGGCGCAAGTGCGATCGCGTTGACACGGTCCTTGATTACGGCCTGCCCGGCGGCCGGAAACCTGGCGATCCGATGAGCGAGCGATCCCACGAAATCGCCGAGCGCGTCGGCCGGCAATGCTCGGTTGATCCAGCCGTACCGTTCAGCTAGGTCCGCGTCGTAGTCCTCGGCGCTCAACATCACCTCCAGCGCCCGGGCGCGGCCCATGAGGCGCGTAAGGTGTTGGGCGCCACCGCCGCCGGGGATCACGCCGAGCGACGGCTCGAACTGACCGAAGATCGCTGACTCCCGCGCCGCGAAGCGCATGTCGCACGCCAGCACGAACTCGCTGCCGGCCGCGCGAACGCGACCTTCGATCTGTGCGATGCTGATGAGCGGGCTTGCGCTGAGATAGCGAAACAAGAGAGCGATCGATGCCTCGCCGGTCAGCTTCGCGGCCTCCCCCCGGTATTCGCTGATCTGCGTCAGGTCGACGTGGCAGTGGTGTAGTCGAGGGCGACCGCCGCTTGGATCACCTTGGCGTGCCTGGCGCCGGTGGGCTCGAGGCCAAGCGCTTTGAACAACAGATCGACCATCAGCCCCGCGGCGGCCATCGTGGCGTAGAAGGTCACCAGCAGGAACGCGGCTACGCGGCGGCCGTAGTACTTCCGGTAGATGTTGAGAATCGGCAGGATGATGAGGTCGGCGAAGATGAACGCCAGCACGCCGCCGAAGCTGATCCCGCCGTTCCACAGCACAGCCGCGAGCGGCACGTTCCCGATCGAGCAGACAAATGACAGCATCGCCACCAGCGGCGCGATCAGCGGCCCCCAGAGCGTCGACAGCGCGCCGTGACCCTGGAGGAACAGGCCTTGCCAGAACGAGTTTGGCACCCACGCCGCCAGCGCGCCGGCAATCAGCAGCCCGCCGAATACGTCCATCCAGACCGCAGCCCAGTCCATCACGAAGTAGTTGCTGATCGCGGTGAAGCCTTCGGGGGAGCGCAGCCGCTGCCAGATCGATCCGTGGCCCCCGACGCTCATGTCCATCTCCGCGTGTCCCTCCATCCGCCCCAGCGCGCCGCGCTCGGCGTGCGCGCGGGCTTCGGCGACGTGTCGGGGCGTCAGGAAGCGCCTGAACAGCAGCGCCATCAGGACGATCATGATCGGGCCCCCGACGAACTCGCCGGCGGTGAACTGCCAGCCGACCAGGACGGCGAGGATGATCCCCAGCTCGATCACGAGGTTGGTCGACGCGAACTGGAACGCCATCGCTGCGGCGAAGTCAGCGCCCTTGCGAAACAGCGACCGGGCGAGGGCGACGGAGGCGTAGGAGCACGAAGACGAGGCGGCGCCCAGGCCCGTAGCGATCGCAAGCGTTCGGGGTGAGTCGTCAGGGAGCAGTCGTCGCATCTGCTGCTTGCTGACGACCGCCTGCACCGCGCTCGACAGCGCGAACCCGAGGATCAGTGCCCACAGGACCTCCCAGGTCATCCCGAAAGCGAAGCTGAGCGCGTCGGTTACGGCGTCCACGGGAGCTACCCGCGGTGCAGGAGCCGGCCGACCGCGGCCATCATCTCGCTGGTGCGCTCCTCGGGCGTGCCGCCGGCGGCACCGCCGACGACGCAGTGGCGGGCGTGGTCG
>VAWT01000313.1 GCA_005883415.1 Actinomycetota bacterium
TTCGAGAACGTGGCGGGGCTGCTCCCCGACAAGGGGCGGTTCTACCTGCAAACGATGGTCTTCGGACGCAACATGATTCCAATTGAACAGGTCGACCAGAACGCCCCGCGGGAGTCCGATGCGTGGTATCTGGCGATGATGCGAGCCGCGTTTCCGGGCTCGTTTCTCCCCTTCGGGCAGGAGCAGGTGATTCGGTGCGCGGAGCCCCACTTCAAGCTCGTCTCGAGCGTCAGCGGACGGCTCGACTACATCGAGACCATCAACCAGTGGGACAAGCGCACCGGGGCGTGGACACCGCGCCTGGCGTTGTTCAAGCTACGGCTGCTGCCCCACTGGCTGACGGACCGGAATTTCCGCTTTGCCTACACGACCGGCGAAAGCTCCAACAGCGAGTGCTTCAAGCGCGAGCTGATGGATCACTACCGCCTCGTGTTCGAGAAGGCCTGACCCGATAAATAACACGTAAGACGTGGGACAAAAACCCGTGAATAACGGGTACGCTCGGTGAACTACGACTCCCAGGAGGGGACTTGCCAGGGACCACTATCGCCGTCGAACCCAATACCGATCCGCTGCCTGCATCGTTCTGGCGCGAGCGCTTGGCGCCCTACGGCAAGGCGGACGTGCGGCGCGGGATGCTTGATCTCGCCACGTCGGTAGTCCCGTATCTCATCTTGACGGCGGCGATGTACATCCTGTTCCCGATCTCGATCTGGCTCGCGCTGCCGCTGGCGATCCCTGCCGCCGGGTTCCTTCTGCGGACATTCATCGTCTTCCACGATTGCTCGCACGGCTCGTTTTTTCCCAATCGCACCGCCAACAAGCTGACCGGAATCTGCTGCGCGCTGCTCGTGTACACGCCGTTTCACAGCTGGCGCCACGAACACGCGGTGCACCACGCCACCGCGGGTGACCTCGATGAGCGCGGAATGGGCGACGTCGACACTCTCACCGTGGCTGAGTACCAGGCCCGTTCACCGCTACGCAAGCTCGAGTACCGCCTGCTGCGCAATCCCTTCGTGATGCTGGTGATCGGCCCGCTCTGGGCACTGCTGCTCGAGCCCCGCCTGGTGCCGGCGTGGGCGCGCAAGCGCTTCTGGCGGGTGATCATCGCCACCGACGTCGCGATCGTGGCCTGCCTCACCGGTCTCTACTTGATCGCAGGATGGCAGGCAGTACTGCTCATCCAGCTGCCGCCCGCGATGATCGCCGGCGCAGTCGGCATCTGGCTCTTCTACGTCCAGCACCAGTTCGAGGGCGTCTACTGGCAGCGGCACGACAGCTGGAGCTACGCGGATTCAGCGCTGCGCGGGAGCTCGCATCTGAAGCTGCCGAAGATCCTCCAGTTCTTCACCGGCAACATCGGGCTGCACCACGTTCACCACATGAGCCCGCGGATCCCCAACTACAACCTCCAGCGTGCACACGACGAGAACCCGGTGTTCCACGATGTGCCAACGCTCACGCTGTGGGACGGGATTCGCGCGCTGCGTCTGAAGCTCTACGACGAGACAAGCGGCACGCTCGTCGGCTTCGCCGCGGCGCGCCGAACGTCGCCTCATGCCGCCAGATCAGCAAGCGCGTCAGGCTGACAGCTTGAACTGCGAGACGAGCCGGCCGAGCTCTTCGGCGTTGCCCGAGAGCTCCTGGGCCGTGGCGGCGATCTCCTCCGCAGACGCCGCGGTCTGATCCGTCGACGCTGAGACCTCCTCGGTCGACGCCGAGGAATGCTCGGCCACTAGGGCGACCTCATCGATCCGCTGCTGCATCGAGCGGGCGCCGGCGACGATCTGGTGCGAGGCTACGGCGATGCCCTCGATGCGTTCGGTGATGTCCTCCACCGAGGCACCGATCTGCAGGAACGCCTCACGCGTCTGCTCCACCACGACGGCGCCCTCACGCGTGCGCTCGGCGCCGTCCTCGACCACGCGCACCGCGTTCGTCGTCTCGTCCTGAATCGCGGAGATCAGCTGGGCGATTTCCTGCGCCGCGCGCTGCGACTCC
>VAWT01000314.1 GCA_005883415.1 Actinomycetota bacterium
CCCCCTGTACCGCCGGTGAGCTGGATACTCGCGTCCGCGGGTCGCGGCCAAGTGAGGCCGCCAAGAAGGCGGCGCGCACGCGCAAGGGCAACGCGGCCAAACGTAGCGGGGCGGCGCGAAAAGGCGCGAGAACTCGCGCGAAGTCCCGCAGCTGAGATCGCCGGTCGGCGATCAGGCCCGCGTGATCGCGTGCGCGTTGCCTGCTCGCGCTGATCGTGGGTGGGGCGATGGCGGGTCCGATCCTGGTGGGCACTGAGCGAAGCCGCCGAGCCGCCCGCACCTCATTGACGCTCGGCCCCTGCGCCTAGGTACGGATTCTGCGAAGCGGGCTATGCAGTGTGAGCAGCGGCGGGGTCTTGATCGGGCACGCCGCGGACTGTCGCTGACGTCTCGGCGGCGTCCGAGTCCTGGGCTCCCAGATCGCTGGTGCCCTGCGACTGATTCTTCTGCAGTTTCATCGTCAGCCAGACCGTGGCGCCGCCGGCCAGGGCCACCACGGCGAGTTTCCGGAACGGTCGTTTGGGCTCCGGCTGGGGCGGCCGGAGCGCGGTGGCCGCGTTTCGAACTGCGGTTGCTGCTTGGCGGAGGCTCCTGTAGAGGCGCTTGTCCTCCGCAGCGCTTGCGCGCTGCTTGCGCGCCCTGGCATAGGTTGCGTACAGAGCGCTGGCCGCGTCGCGCAGCTGTTCTTGCAGGTAGTCGTCCTCGAGCATGCGCCGAACGTATGGAACTGCCGCCTTGGGCTGTCTTTTATTGGCCATCGTCTTCCTCGTCGGTTGGGTGCCTATGCCTGCTCGGGCTGCTCCTCGCCGGGCCAGCTCCCCGTGAGCCTCTGAAAGGCCTGGCGCGCGCCGTGGTCAAAGAGGCCCCGGATGCCTCGGAAGATCGCGCCCTGGAGCACCAGCGCCGGGACCAGCTTCTTCAGCGAGATGTTTCGGTGCTGCGGCTCGGGCGCCTCTTGATCGTCGAAGACACCCCAAAGGAATTCGAAGGTCTTCTTGCCCAGCGCGCCAGCGAGGATCCCGCCGATCACGCTGAAGGGGATGAACAGGAGCTTCGTCATAGCGATCTGCCTCCCTCTAGCCGCCCTAGTAGATCGATCTATCGCCGCTCTGACTTGGGTGCCTTGCGGGGTTCGACGAATGGCTCACGATCCGGCGGATGTCCCGCCTCGATCTGTCGGGCGCGCTCGAGCTCGGCGTTCCATTCGGCGCCCAGCAGCACCGCGATGTTCGAGATCCACAGCCAGACCAGGAAGATGATCACACTCGCCAGCGCGCCGTAGGTCTTGTTGTAGGAGGAGAAGTTGGCCACGTAGAGGGCGAAAGCGGCGGAAGCGATCACCCACACCGCGACGGCGAACACGCCTCCTGGGCTCAGCCATCTGAAGCCGGGATGCTTGACGTTGGGCGAGGCCCAGTAGAGGATCGAGAACATGAAGCTCACGATGAAGAGCAGCACTGGCCACTTGGCGATGTCCCAGATGGTCACCGCCGTGGACCCGATGCCGAGCACCTTTCCGACCTGGGTGGCCAGCCCACCGGTGATCACGACCGCGATCGCGCTGATAGCCAGCAGCGCCAGCAGGACGACGGTCACAGCCAGCCTCACGGGGATGGTGATAAAGATGGGGCGACCCTCCTCGATGTCGTAGATCGCGTTTGAGGCACGCATGAATGCAGAGATGTAGCCGGAGGCCGACCAGACCGCCGCGGCGATGCCGACGATGAACAGGACACCTGCGGCACCCCGGCTGTGCTCGATGTTCTGGATCGCGCTCGTGAAGATCTGCCGCGCGGAACTCGGCGCGAGCTTGTCCAGGTTGGTGATCAGCGGCTGGATGGCCGAGTGGCCGATCAGCCCCAGGACCGACACCAGCGCGATCAGGGCGGGGAAGATGGCCAGCACCCCGTAGTAGGTGAGCGCCGCTGCCGAGTCG
Source organism: Actinomycetota bacterium (assembly GCA_005883415.1). Lineage (GTDB taxonomy): Bacteria > Actinomycetota > Thermoleophilia > Solirubrobacterales > Solirubrobacteraceae > Palsa-465. The sequence continues at coordinate 1,937 of VAWT01000314.1, forward strand.
GTCAGGTTATCGGCCTTGAACTCGGTGATCGTCCGCTTCAGTACCCCGAACCAAGAGCGCGTCTGCAAGCTAGTCGGCTTCTCGGGAGCTCGCCTCTCGGACGTCGCGCGTTCCCGGTCACCTGTCTGGGTTGTCATGTTGCCCTCCTTTCGCGCCTAGCTTTTGGTGAATCGCCCGGCGAGGAAGCCGGCCATAAAAGCTCCGGCTGCCGCTACCGGCAGCGGGTTTTGGCGTGCCTTATGGGAAGCCTGCGCGGCTGTCGTCGTCGCGCCATCCGGCGAGGCGTTCCTGGCCTTGCCGAGAAGTTGCTCCTTCTTTTCCGCCACCGATGCCTTGGTCTCCGCGACCTTCTGCTTGGCCTGGCCCTTGACATCGGCCTTCTTTGCCAGCTCCTCGACGGTGTCCCCGAGCTCCTCGCGGGTCTGCTCGATGTCTTGCTGGAGCTGGTCCGGGTTCTGAGTCTCGGTCACTGCCGCGTCCGTTGTGCTCGGGTCTTGGCCCATTGCACGTCCTCCTTCACGCTCTCGGTTGCCTGCTCAGGTACCGGCGGGGTCGCCTGCTGGACCTTGGTCTTGCCCTGTAGCGCCAGCACCCCGGCGGTAGCGCCCAACACAGCGGTCACGATCAGCGCCGCCAGCCACGCCGCGACCGCCGTCGCTAGCGCCAGAATGGCGGTCGCCGTCAGCGAACCCAGCGCGTAGAAGCCGAAGATTCCGGCGCCGCCGAACATTCCCGCGCCGATGCCGGCCCGTTTGCCCTTGACCGCCAGCTCGGCTTTGGCGAGCTCGACCTCCTGGCGTGCCAGTCGGCTCGTCTGCTCAGAAAGCTGCTTGACGAGCTCAGCGATCGACGCCTCCGATGAGGCATCGCCCCGGGTCTCTCTCACATTGGCCATCGTGCTCCTCCTATCGACTCCTTGGGCTAGGGTTTCCCGCTCCTCCGAGGCCTAAACTCGCACAAACCAAGACAACCGCGTCCCAGTGGAGCCCGCCAGGC
>VAWT01000315.1 GCA_005883415.1 Actinomycetota bacterium
CACGATGCGTATGTGGACGACGTGGTCGCGCGCTACCGAGCCGCGTCCGAGGCGAACGACATCGACGCCCTAGGCGAGTTGCTCGAAGCCGACGCCGAGCTGGTCTCGCCGCTGTCGGGGCGAATGGTCTTCCGGGGCCCAGATGACGTGCGCCTCCTGCTGGGTGCCGTGTACGGGAGCCTCAGAGACTGGCGCTGGCACGAAGAGGTCGGCGACAACAGCCTGCGGATGGTCATCGGAGCCGGCAAGGTCGGTCCCTTCAAGCTTGGGGACGCGATGCTGTTCGAGTTGTCTCGCGAGGGCAAAATTCAGCGCATCCGTCCGCACCTGCGGCCGTGGCTCGGGTTGACTGGGTTTGCGCTGCTGGTCGGACCGCGGCTCGCCCGTCATCCGGGCGTCATCCTGCGCGCGCTGCGCGGGGCTCGCTGAGCCTCGATCCATTCGAGCCAGGCGGCTCCGGGGTGCGCGATCCCGAGCAGCGACCGCGCCCGCTTGCCCCCTCGGTATCGAACCCGCCCGATCAGCCCGAACAGGCCGAGGCGCCGATTGCGCTCGAGGAGTCCGGCCGGAACGGGAATGTCGAGGACGCTGCGGTCGGCCGCGTCGCCCAGAGGCACCAGCGGGTCGACAGAGATCCAGTCGAGATCGCGGCGCCCTCCGAACTGCTCGACGATTGCGTGGAACCGCGCGAGCGCCTCGGCACTGAAGAAAACGTGGGCGTAGGTGTCCACGAGGCAGACGAGCGGTCCCGACGGAATGCCCTCCAGGATGGCCGGCAGGACGTCGCAGGCGTCTCCGCGCACCGTGCGGGCGGGATTGGCGATCGCCACCTCGACGGCGCGCTGGAACCTGGTGATCGCTGCGCTCTCCTGCGGTACGCAAGCGGCAAGCCAAGCCCTGACGCCGGAATCGAACAGATCGAGCGGCTCCACATCGATCCCGATCCGATCGACGATCCGGGGAAGTACGGGCGTGATCGGCGGCGGCAACGATCCCCGGACCTCGGTCTCGAGCACCACGACGGAGTCGTCGTCGCCGACCGTCGTCATCCGGTCGGGCTGCGGTCCGCGAAACACATAGCGGTAGCGATCGAGATGCAGCGTCAATCCAGCTCCCGTGCCGATGTCGACCAGCACCAGCTCGCGCCCCTCAGCGATGGTCGGCGCGAGCGCCGGAACCAAGTCCGCGCAACGGCCCACCTCATTCATCTGATAGCGGTGAGCCTCGCAGAGCTTCAAGAGGTCGTCGCGATGGTCCAGGCAGAACGTCCGGTATTGCTCGCGGAAATCGGGGCTCAGGGGCGGCTGCGGCGCACCAACCCGTGGGAACGACTCCCGCATCGGGGAGGGCTCGTGCTCCAGGACGAGCGCGGTGGCTGCGGCCGAGAATAGGAGCGCGGGAAGTCTCTCGGGCGCAATCATGGTGGCAATTGCGAGCAGCTCGGGATCGTCCCGGAGGACGCCGAACTGCGCCGCGGTCAATCGCCAGGAAGGAGGTGATCCGGGGGGCGACCAGGCCGCTGCAATCGCCGCAGCCTGCTGGGCGACGACCGCCGCCTGGCTTCCGCCGCTCAAAGCTTGCTCGCCTCTACGGCCGGTTGCGGCCGTAGAGGTCGTGAGCCTCCACCCACTCCTCGGCCACGATCGCGGAGCCCAGGGAGAGCTCGCCGCACAGCACGGTGGCGGCGACGATCTCGGCGAACTTGCGGACGTTGTCCCTGCCGTAGCAGCCGAGCAGCTCGAGGCATTCCCGCTGCGTGGCGAGACCCGTCCCACCGCCGTACGTGGCCACGATCAGGGAGGGGATCGTGACCGAGTAGTAGTAATCGCCGTTGTCTCGCAGTTCCGTGTAGACGTAGGCCGCGGAGGACTCGGCGACGTTGGCGGCGTCCTGGCCAGTGGCGATGAACATCGCCGTGATGCCGTTCGCCGAGTGCGCGCCGTTGTTGTTGACGCCGGACATGAACCCGCCGAGGTTCGAGACCTGCCGTGCGCGGTACATGAGCCGGGTGTCGGATCGCATCACGCGCCCAAGGATCTCATTCGGGATCACGGCCTCAGCCACGACCCGCTTGCCGCGGGTCCGGAGCATGTTGATCTGCGAGCTCTTCTTGTCGGTGGCGAAGTTCGACTCGAGGAAGTAGTGCTCGATGGTGTCGTTGTGCGTCTCGATCCACCGGCAGGCGGCCTGTGTCGCCTTCCCCGTCAGGTTTTGGCCGGCGGCGTCGCCGGTGGTGTAGTTGAAGCGCGTGTAGAGGATGCGGCTGGCGGTGTACTTCTCGATCTCCACGAGCCTGCCTGACCGTGTCGTCTCCTCCGCCGCGGTCTTGATTTCGGCGAAGTGCTCGTCGAGCCAGTCGGCAAACGCCCGGGCCTCGCGCGCGCTGGCGAACAGGAACGCGGGGGCGCGCTGCATGTGGTCGGCCATGATGGTCGTCGTCACCCCGCCCGACTCATACAGCAGTCGCATGCCACGGTTGTAGCTGGCCACCAGCGTGCCTTCGGCGGTGGCCAGCGGTACATAAAACTCGCCTTGGGCAGACTCGCCGTTAACCAGTAGCGGTCCGGCCAGGCCGATCGGCACCTGTGCGACGCCGATGAACTGCTCGATGTTTCCGGTGAGGGCCCCCGGGTCGAACGAGAAGCTTCCTACGTGCTCCAACTCGACGCCGGTGCGCTCCCGCGCGAAGGTCCGCCGCTCCTCGGCGGCCTGAGGCGTGTAATCGTTCTGGCGGTCGCGGGGGACGGGGACGCGGCTATTCGTAGCGGCTGAACCGCGGGTGCTCATGGGTTCTCCTCCGGTGGGTATCGACGCTGC
>VAWT01000316.1 GCA_005883415.1 Actinomycetota bacterium
CGAGCCTCAGCGTGAGCGCGATTACGGGCGCCAAGACGCGCCCCGCCGCACTCTGCTTGAAGGTTCCAGCACGTTCACCTCGCCCACCAAGGCCCAGTGTAGTGGTCCGCTCCGCGCGCGCTGAAGGATGACGCGCCGGCGCAGGCGCAGATCACCGAGCACGGCCATGACCAAAACGGCCCCAAATGAAAGCCCCTGCCTTGGCGGGGGCTTCGTGAATGGAGCTAGCCGGGCTCGAACCGGCGACCTCCTGGGTGCGATCCAGGCGCTCTCCCAACTGAGCTATAGCCCCGTGCGGTGGCGGCCGTGTCGAGAAGTGTAGCCCTGGAATCGGCCCGACGGTGGCGCCCTTTGCCGTGGGGCCCCGCCCCGACCGGGCGTGTTTGCCTGCTGGGCGGGGCAGCGGCAGCGACCCCCTCCGGCTGCCCGATGGCTCTCGGAGTACTGCAGATTGGCCGATACCCTCACATCGCCGGGCTTCAGCCATGAGCTTCCGCACTCGCCTCACCGGGTTCTTCGTGCTGATCGTCGTGGTGCCGATGATCGCGGTTGCCGTTCTGGTGTTCCGGCTGATATCTGACAGCCAGAACGGCAAAGCCGACGCCAGGGCCAGCGGGCTGGCGAGCGCCGCAGCAAGCCTCTATGAGAGCGAGAGCGCCAGCGGGAGGGCCGATGCAGAGACAATCGCCCGCCAGCTCGGCGTGAGCGGCCTCTCGCTGCTCCCGAGCCTGGGCGCGATCTCCGGGCGTAGCGGGCTGGCGCGAGTCACCGTCCGCCGCGGATCGAAGCTGCTCGCGGACGTAGGCAACCGGACCGCCATCGCACCCGGCGCCGCGCGTCTTGGAGCCACGAGCGGGGTCGGCGCTGTGACCGTCATGGCATCTGAGGTGACAGCTGTCCAATATGCCCGCGACCTCCACGCGCCCGGCGTCGAGGTCGTCGTGCGCGCGGGTGGGAGCACGCTGGGTGCGACACTGCCAGCGGCTGCCAGCCGCAGCTTCCCCCAGCGAGGCACGGTGAGCATCGGCGGAACCGACTACCGGGCGGTTACCGAATCGTTCGGCGGCTTCGGTTCCAGTCCGGTCTCGGTCACAGTCCTATCCAACCTGTCGGCGACCGCGTCCTCGACGGGGACCAGCCAGGCGATAGCCGGCGCATTCGTCGCCGGTTTTCTGGTGCTCGCGCTCGCGTTCTCGATTCTGGCCGCACGCGAGTTGGAGGGCCAGCTCAGCCGCTTTCTACAGGCCGCTAGGCGGCTGGGGAGCGGGGACTTCTCGTCACGGGTGCCCGTCGAAGGCCGGGACGAGTTTGCGGCGCTGGGCGAGGAGTTCAACAAGATGGCCGGCCAGCTCGAGAGCCGGCTCGAGGAGCTCCAGCAGGAGCGCGGGCGGCTGCGCGAATCGATCCGCCGCATCGGGCAGACCTTCGCGTCCAATCTGGATCGCCCAGCGTTGCTCGAGCTGGCTCTGAGGACGGCGGTCGACGCGGTCGACGCCGACTTCGCCCGCCTCAGCGTGCGTTCGACGAGCGCCGAGCCGCTCGTACAGACTGGCGCCGTCGGATCGCTCGACGGCCTAGAAGCTGCCGTCCATGAAGCCGAGCGCGCCGCGTTGAGCACAGGCGATCTCGGCCACGCCCGCGCGAAGGACGATGCGTCCGTCGTGTCGGTAGCGCTCGGAAGGATCGAGCCAGGTGGCCGCGCATACGGGCTGATCACCGCCGGTCGCCAGGAGCGCGAGTTCAGCGAGGATGACCGCGAGATCCTACGCTCGCTGGCAGGGCAGGCGACATTGGCGCTCGAGAACGTCGAGCTCCACTACCAGGTGCGCCGCCAGGCAGTCACCGATGAGCTCACGGGCTTGGCCAACCACGGGCGGTTCCAGGAGCTCCTCCAGACGGAGCTGGAGGAGGTGCGACGCTACCGGTATCCGGTCGGGTTGATCATGCTCGACCTCGACGATTTCAAGTCCATCAACGACACGTACGGACACCCACAAGGGGACGTGGTGCTGGAGCACGTGGCTCGGGTGCTGCGGGAAGCCTCCCGCGAGGTCGACATCCCCGCTCGCTACGGCGGCGAGGAGATGGCGGTCATCCTTCCTCATACCAATCTCGCCGGCGCATACGCGATCGCCGAGCGCCTGCGAACGGCGATCCAGAAGCTGTCGATACCCATGGGCGATGGCCGGGGCACGCTGCAAATCACCGCCAGCTTCGGCGTCGCGGCATCGCTGGACGGGGAGAGGGAGGCTCTCATCTCCGGCGCCGATGCCGCTCTGTACGTCGCCAAGCGGCGGGGCAAGAACCGGACCGAGGCATCGCAGGCGCAGCCCACGAAAATCTCGCCTGCCGAGTAGGCTCTTGACCATGGGTCTCCTTGACGACGCCATTCGCGACCACCTTGATCTGAAGCGCCGCAGAGGTGCGGATCCGACGGACATCGAACGCGCCGAGCGTGAGGCGCTCGGCCCTGTGCGCCGCGACGCGTTCGAGCACGCCCCGGACGACTTCGACTCGGCACTGCTCCCCGATGACGGCCCCCGGGCGTACGACCACGAGGAGGAGCTCTACGACGACGAGGGTTACGAGGAGTTCGGCGTAGAGGAGGAATGGGAGGGGGACTTCGAGGATCAGCCGGGCGAGCCGCACCTGGCGCCGGGGGAGACGGCTGAAGCGGGGCAGGGCGAGCTCAGCGATTCAACGGCGCTGATGGATCACGAGTATCTGGAGGAGCCGCGCCCGCCGGTTGCCGACGAGCCTGCTGCGCCGCCGTCGTACCCGGCGGAGGCGGACGCGGGCGACGAGACCATGCAGTACGACGTGGAAGAAGCCCTGGCGTCAGAGCGCTCGCAGGCGGAGCCTTCGTCCGAGTGGGTCGAGCAATCGGATGAGTGGGTAGAGCAGTCGGAGGAATGGGTCGAACC
>VAWT01000317.1 GCA_005883415.1 Actinomycetota bacterium
ATACGTTCGAGAGCGGGCGTGAGCTGGTCGAGACCGTTACCGGCTGGCAGGGCACACGGATTTCGCGCACGCTCGCCGACCGGGTGATGGCGGCCCCTCCGCTGGTGTGCGTGCACCAGGAGGTGCGCCTGCGCCTCCTACGCGCGAGAGGAGGTCAGTAGGGGTGCAGCGTCAGCGAATCAGTGTGGACTCGCCGGGTGGGCTCGCACTGCCTCGGAGCGCGCGTCCCTGGTCCCGAGGTCGACAGCGACCCACAGCCCTGACGCCGCGGTGAGTCCCGCCACTACCGCGATCGCTCCGCCGAAGCCGAGGCTGTCGGCGAGGATCCCGGCGATCAACCCGCCGGCCACGTATCCCATGTCGCGCCAGAAGCGGTACACGCCAACCATCGGTGCGCGGGAGATCGGGGCGACGGCGTCGGAGATAGCGGCGATCAGCGTCGGGTAAACGAGCGCGGTCCCAATCCCCAACAGGACGGCGGCGATCGCGGCCGGAGCCAGACGGCCACCTGAGAGCGCCAGCACGCCGAGTGCTGCGGCTTGGAGCAGCATCCCGCCGACGATCAGTGGCTTTCGCCCGACGCGGTCAGACCAGTGGCCGGTGAGGATCTGCCCCGCGCCCCAGACCGCCGGGTAGAGCCCGGCGATCGCGCCGACCTCGCCGACACTCGCGCCGTGGGCGGCGAGGAACAGCGGCACGAGTCCCCAGGCGAGCGCGTCGTTGAGGTTGTTGACCAAGCCCGCCTGCGAGCAGGCGCGGAGCGCCGGCCGCCGCCAGGTCGCGTCGCCGAACGCCTCGCGCAACCCGGGTGCCGATCTGTCGTCGCGCTGGCCGGCCTGCTCGAGCGCGACGTGCGCCGCGGTGTCGCGCACGAACAGCACCGAGAGCAGCAGGGCCACGAGCGCTATGGCCGCGCCCGCGACCACCAGCACGTCGCGAGCCGCAAACGACGCGGCGAGCCAGCCGCTGAGCCCGGCGGCGAGCGCGACGCCGCCGTAGCCCGCGGCCTCGTTGAGCCCCAGCGCCAACCCGCGCCGGCGGGGGCCGACGAGGTCGATCTTCATCACCACGGTCATCGACCAGGCGAGTCCCTGGTTGATCCCGAGCAGGGCGTTAGCGGCGACGATCCACCCCCAGCTCGGCGCGACCGCGATCAGCACCGGCACGGGCAGCGCGACCGCCCATCCCCCGATCAGCAGTCGGCGGCGCCCGACGCGCTGAGCGAGCCCCCCTGCGCCGAGGTTGGTGAATGACTTGGCGAGGCCGAAGGCGACGATGAACGACAGCACCGCGGCCTTGGAACCAAGCCCGAAGTCCTGGCGGCCGATCAGCGGCAGCGTCGAGCGCTCCAGGCCGACCATCGCTCCCACGAACGCGTTGATCGCGACCAGTAGCGAGAACTGCGCTGCGTTCTCACGTAGCCCCAGGCGAACCGGGGCCGTGCTCACGTGATCTCGGCGAGCGGCCGCCCTGAGCGGTTGGCGGCGACGATCGCGGCCTGCTGCTCGGGCACCGGCGGGATGTCCCGTACCAGCGCTTGCACGAACGC
>VAWT01000318.1 GCA_005883415.1 Actinomycetota bacterium
CGCCTCTATCTTCGACAGGTCCAGTAGATCGTCCACCATGCGTGCCAGACGACGTGCTTCGGTGTCGATCACATCCCGCAGCTCGGCCCGCTCGGTAGAGGTCACGCCCGCTGCACGCAGGCCTGAGCTGGCCGTCGTGATCGCGGTCAGAGGCGAGCGCAGGTCGTGCGAGATCGCGTGCAGGATCGCCGTTCTGGCGCCCTCGGCTCGACGGGTCGCCTCGTTTTCCGCAGCCTGCTCTGCCAGGCGCTCGCGCTCGAGCGCCAGATCTACCAGGCGTCCCAGCGGTTCGGACAGGCGCTGTACGTCGTCGGGGTGCCACGTGAGATCTCGGTCCACGTACAGCCAGGCCGTACTTTCGCGCAGCCGGAGCGCGACCACGATCGGGCCCGGAGCGCGTAAGGGCTCCGGCTCGAGCACCACCCGCGCGCTACTGGCGCCGGTCGCGTTCGCGACGCGGTCGCCGATGTTCTGCAGCTGCGCGCTCAGCTTGTCGCCGGCCAGGATCGCCGACGCGACCTCTGCCAGCAGCGTCGCCTCTCGCTCCCGAGCGCTGGCGAGCTGGGTCCGGCTCTCCGCCTGGGCGGCACGCCAGCGACTGGTGGCTGCCAGCCGTCCGACGACAACCGCCGCGATCAGGAACACGATCAGCTCGACGACGTCCGGCGAGTGCGCGATCGCGAGCCGGTATCTGGGTGCGATGAAGAAGAAGTTCAATGTCAGGACGCTGAGCAGCGCCGTCGCCAGCGCAGCCACCTGTCCGCGCCGGATCGCGACCTCCAGCACGGCAAGCAGGTACAGCGCCCCGAGCCCCGCTGGATTGGTCGTGGACTGCAGCGCGGCGACAGCGCCCGTGGCGATTGATACGGCGGCCAGGACCTCGAGCGTTCCGAACGCCACCGTCCTGGGAGAGGCGGGCAGCGACGGGCGTATGCGTCGTGTTCCCATCGTGGCAGCCTCAGACCGCGACGTTGGACCCCATGATCACGGTTCGGTCGATCGGCAGCCCAAATGCCTCGATCGGGCTGGCGGCATTGCGGGCCATGGCGACAAACAGCTTCTTGCGCCAACGTCTCATGCCGGGCGCATCGGTGGGTGTGATCGTGATGCGTGAGAGGAAGTAGGAAGCGTGCTCGAGGTCGAGGTTGCGCTCCAGCAGGCCTAGCTTGCGCGCCAGGGCCAACGCCTCGGGGATGTTCGCCGTGTCGCGATATCCGACCCGGTCGACCACGTGGAATACGCGGAACAGCCCGTGGCCCAGACGGGTGACCACGAACCGATCATCGCGATCGACGTGCGGGACGCTGACGGGCTCGATCGAGATGATCACAAGTTTCTCTTGCAGGGCATGCGTGTGCTCGACCTCGGCCCGCAGCGCAAGGGGCGTGGTGTCCTTGCTCGGATTGGGGAAGATCGCCGTACCAGGGACCCTCCGCAGCGGTGGCTGTTGGGTGGCGAGGCCCTCGAGGAACTCCTCGAGCGGTCCCTCTTTCTTCGCGCGGTTGCGGGTGACGATCCCCTGTCCCCGGCGCCAGATGATCATCACCGCAGAGAGCACCGCGCCGACCAGGAGCGGAAGCCAAGCACCATGCTCGACCTTGATGATGTTGGCGCCGAAGAACGAAACCTCGACGGTCAGGAGCACCGCACCCAGGATCGCCAGCTTCCACTTGGACGTACGCCATAGGGTCCGAGCAACCACAAGGAACAGCACGGTGTCCAGGATGAAAGTGCCAGTCACCGCGACTCCGTAGATCTCGGCCAGCCTCGACGAGTGCTGGAAGGAGAGCACGAGCGCGGCGACGCCGATGAACAGCGCCCAGCTGACGACGGGCACGTAAATCTGTCCGGCCTCCAGGGATGTGTTGATGATCTTCAGGCGGGGCAGAAAGCCCAGCTGCACCGCCTGCCTGGCCACGGAGAAGGACCCCGAGATCACCGCCTGCGAGGCAATGATCGTGGCGGCGCTGGCAAGCACGACCATCGGAAAGCGTCCCCAGTGGGGAACGAGGTAGAAGAACGGGTTCCGGATCGTGCTGGGGTGAGAGTGGATCAGCGCCGCTTGGCCGAGGTAGTTGAGTAGGACCCCGGGCAGGACGACTATCCACCACGAGATCCGGATCGGGGCGGTACCGAAGTGGCCACGATCGGCATAAAGCGCTTCGGCCCCCGTCACCGCCAGCACGACTGCACCCAGCGTTAGGAAGGCGGCGGCGCCGTGGTCGATCAAGAAGCGAGCTCCGTACGTCGGCGACAGCCCCTGGAATACCTCGGGATGGTGGGAGACCTCGTGGATACCCAGGACCGCCAGCACTGCGAACCACACCAGCATCACCGGGCCGAAGAGCGTGCCGACCGCGCCAGTGCCCCGACGCTGGATCAAAAACAGCGCTATCAGGATTCCCAGCGCGATCGGCACCACGTTGAG
>VAWT01000319.1:0-2913 GCA_005883415.1 Actinomycetota bacterium
TGGAGCGGACCGACACGCGGCACGTTGGTCGTGTCCACCCGGAGCACCGCGAGGTCGTCGTTCGGATCCTGCCCGACGACGCTCGCGCGGCGGGCGACGTTATCGGCGAACTGGACCGTCACCCCGGTGTTTCGGTCGGCGCCTTCGATCACGTGGTAGCTGGTGAGGATGTCGCCGCGGCTGTTGACAAGGAACCCGGATCCCGTCGAGGTGCTCTGCTGCTGCTCGGGGAGCATCTCGAATGGATCCTCGACCTGCCTGATGAGCTGGGCGCGGACGAATACGACTCCCGGGGCATCGCGGACGTAGATCGCGTGGGCCGTGAGCTCTGAGGCCCCGCCAGACGTCGGCTGCCCGGCGATCGGGGCCTGCTCGACGATCGTCTGCGTCGTCCGATGTCCCGTGACCCCCAGCGCCAGGAAGGTGCCAGCGACTACGAGCCCGCCGACGACCGCCGAGACCACGTGTGACCGCAGCAGAGCGCTCATTTGGCGTGAGTGTTCGGTGACGCGTTGAATCCGCGCTAAATCCAGGTGCTCAGCGGACGGATGGTGGGTTTCCCGTCAGACTTCTGACCGCATCCTCGATGTCCGTAGCTCGCATCAGCGCCTCCCCCACCAGGACGGCGTCGACCCCCGCCCCCGCGAGTTCCTCGAGTTGGGCGCGCCGGCTGAAACCCGACTCCGCCACGACCACGGTGCCCTCGGGGATGAGCGGCAGCAGCTCAAATGTCCGCGCCACGTCGACCTCGAGCGTCCTGAGGTCGCGATTGTTGATGCCCACCAGTGCGGCTCCGATGCCAAGCGCGCGCTCGAGCTCGCGTTTGTCGTGGACCTCGACCAACGTGTCGAGGCCTCGCTCGCGGGCGTGCTCGTGCAGCGCGCGCAGCTCGTCGTCGGCAAGCGCGGCCGCGATCAAAAGGATTGCGTCCGCTCCCGCGACGACCGCCTCGTCCACTTGGTAGCGGTCGACCACGAAGTCCTTGCGCAGGATCGGCAGCTCCGAGGCGGCCCGGGCCGCGCGCAGGTCTTCGAGCGAACCGCCGAAGCTTGGCCCTTCGGTCAGGATCGACAGGGCAGCGGCGCCGCCGCGCTCGTAGGCCGCGATGACCTGCTCCAGCGCGACACCGTCACGGATCGCGCCCGCCGATGGCGATCGCCGCTTGTGCTCGGCGATCAGGGACAGCCCCGGCACCGATATGGCTTGCGCGAACGAAGGTCCAGCGCCAGCCCGGAGCCGTCCGCCCTGAGCCGCCCGCTGCAGTGCGTCGGCCGCGACCGCGCGCCGGCGTCGCTCGACCTCTGTGCGCGTCAGCGCCACTATCCGCTGGAGCTCGTTCACGTCCGGGCGCCGGCGCCGCTTTCGAGGAGCTCTCGGGTGCGGTTCACGAACCGCTCGAGCGCGGCCTGGGCAGCGCCCGAGTCGACCGACAGCTCCGCGACCTGTACACCCTGCTCGATCGAGACCGCCCCCCCTCCCGCGTAGATGGCAGCGGCGGCGTTGAGCACAGCCAGGTCGCGGGAGGCGCCGGACGCACCGGCGAAGATCCTCCGAGCAGTGTCGGCGTTCTCCAGGGGATCGCCGCCGGGCACCTCCTCCGGCGAGGCCGGCTTAAGCCCCACCTGCTCCGGCGCGACCGTATAGGTCCGCAGCTCGTCGTCGATCACCTCGACCACGCGCGTGGGGGCTGAGATGCTCAGCTCGTCAAGCCCGTCCTCGCTCGAGACGATGAGCGCGTGACGGGTACCGAGCCGGGCCAGCGCCCCGGCCATCGTGTCAAGGAAATCGGCATCCGAGACCCCGATCAGCTGACGCGTCGCGCCCGCCGGATTGGTCAGCGGTCCCAGGAAGTTGAAGACCGTCCTCACGGCCAGCTGGCGCCGGACCGGCACCACGTACCTGGTCGCCTGATGGTGGGCCGGAGCGAACATGAACCCGAACCCGACCTCCTCGATGCAGCGCGCGACAGCGTCCGGACCGAGATCGATCCGGGCGCCGAGCGCCTCCAGCAGATCGGCAGACCCGGACAGTCCGGTGGCCGAGCGATTGCCGTGCTTTGCCACCGTGCATCCGGCTCCCGCCGCGATCAGCGCCGCGGTGGTCGAGACGTTGAACGTCCGCCTGCCGCCGCCGGTGCCGGCCGTGTCTAGCAGGTCGTCGCGGGACACCCGCACGGGCGTCGCCAGCTCGCGCATAGTCCTCGCCAATCCGGCGAGTTCGTCGACCGTCTCCCCCTTCGTCCGCAGGGCGATCAGAAAGCCCGCGATCTGAATTTCCGATGCACGCCCGTGCATGATTTCCGCCAGGACCGCCGCCGCGCCTTCGAAGCTCAGGTCGCGGCCGTCGGCCAGGGCATCTATCGCCTGGGTGATGAGGTCGTTGTCCTCGCTCACGGGGTCGCCGCCTCCTCGCTCACGGGGTCCTCTCGAGGAAGTTGCGAAGCAGATCCCGTCCCTGCTCGGTCAGGACCGATTCCGGGTGGAACTGCACGCCCTCGGCAGGCAGCTCGCGATGACGTACGGCCATGACGATCCCGTCGCCGTCGCCGTCGCCCGACGCGCTGCGCTCCAGAACCGCCGGCAGCTGAGGGTCGACGACCAGTGAGTGGTAGCGGCCCACCTCGAGGGGCCGCCGGAGCGCATGAAAGATCGTCCGCCCATCGTGCTCGATCTTGATCGTCTTTCCGTGCACGGGTTCCCCCACCACGACCTCTCCTCCCCACGCCTGGACCAGCGCCTGGTGGCCCAGACACACGCCCAGCGTGGGGATGTTCCCCGCCGGGAACCGCCGGACGGCCTCGAGCGAGATCCCCGCTTCGTTCGGCGTGCAGGGGCCCGGTGAGACGACGACCCGGTCATAGCCGCGGATCAGCAGCTCCTCGACGGTGGCGTGATCGTTGCGCACGACCTCGAT
>VAWT01000319.1:2938-9067 GCA_005883415.1 Actinomycetota bacterium
CCGGGCGTGGGCGGCATCCGACGTTCTGGCCAACCCGCCTTGGCAGCGGGCTAGCGACGCTTCGGAGGTGCGTACTCGGGGGCGTAGGGGAGGTAGTGCCCCGACCGGAGCTCCTCGCGGAGCGCGGCCTGGCTGGCGGGGTAGTGGGCGAGGTTGGCAGGGTCCGATGCGCTGAAGCCTTGGTAGTAGTTGAACATCCGCACCCGCGGACGCACCCGCGCCCAGGCGAACACGGCGCGAACGAAGCCGGGGTCGTCTTGGCCGTCCACCGCCCACTCCGAGAGCACGAACGGCTTACCGGTGAATTGGTCGTAGAAGCGGCTCAGTTGCGCAAAGTTCGGATAGGAGCCGTAGAAGTCGGTCCCGACCCAGTCGACGTACGCGCTGCCCGGCCAGAAGACGCCTGGACTGTTCGCGGGGATGTCCGGGCTACCGGCGTCCTGCGGAACCCACAGGAACGCCAGCCTGGGGTGGGGAAGGTCCGCGGCGCCAGCGATCCGCCGCTTCAGCGGTGGCAGGCCCAGCCGGCGCAGGTGGCGGTTGATCCACCAGACCGGGCCGCCCCGAAGGATCATCACCGTCCTGCGCCAGGCCTCGATATAGAAGTGTGAAGAATTTTGGTCGCCCCGGTACGAGCCGTCGCCGTTGTACGGGGCGTACGCGTTCCAGTGGCCGTTCGGCTCCCCCATCAACCTCACGTAGACGATCCGTCCGGAGTGCGCCAGGTTCCGGCATAGCGCCACCAGGAAGCGATCACTGCCGCCAAGCGCGATGTCGCGCGGGGAGATCACCCCCGCCTTCGCGTAGCCGGACGCGGTCCCGATAGCTAGGGCGAGCCGCGTGCGAGTGCCGGCCTTGCGGCCCCTCAGCCACTTCGTCGGGGTGTTCCAGGTCATCCAGATCTCGAATACCGGGGGGTGCTTGCCGACCATTCGCTCCCACGGCGCGACCGTGGTAGTGGTGCCGCCGGTCAGCCCTACGAATACGTGGCCCAGCGGCGGCACGTATTCCCGCGCGTTCGCACCTGGCGCGAACCCGACCGTGACGGCGATCGCTGCCAGCACTCCCCACTTCCTTACGCCCACTATTGGTTGAGACTAAGGGCACGATGCGCCCCGGTCAACCTAAAAATTGAGCGTGACCGCGCTACCGAGTCCTTCCGCGGGTTTAAGGCCGGTATGCAGCGCTCAACGTGCTCGGCTTTCGTACACTCCCGCGTTCTGTCGCAGAGGATGCTCAGGTGGGTTGCGGCTCTGGCCGCAGCATCTTGGGGACTGGGATACGCGAGTACGGCGCACGCCGCTCCGGTCCTCGTGCTGCACGGAAACGGTCAGATCACGGTCCGAAACGATCCGCCGACACTGGCGCTGACTCCCAAGCCGCCCCCGGCCTACCGCTCTCGCACTACGCGGGCGGCCGCAGCGGCGGCCAGCCGAACCGTTCCCAGTGAGCTGGCCCGGCTTCGCCGGCTGCACCGGATCTCGAACGCGACCTATCAGAAGTACATGGGGAGCTTCAACGCCGCGGCGAACGCGGTCAGGCGACTGGGTGGCACTCCTCGCCGTGAGCTCCAGGCCGTGATCAACAACCTCTACCACATGGCCGCGGGCGGATCGTTGACGCCAAACCGGCTGCCCGTGCTGTTCCTGACCCTCGATCGCAACCGCCAGTGGTGGTCGTCTGGACGGGTGCCTGGCGATGGCGACATCGTGGGGTTCGCCGGTTCGGCGATCGACTGGGAGTACTACCCCGGCCAGGGACTTGAGCTCCAGCCGCTAGCTACCTTCGGCAAGGCGCAGTGGTGGTTCGCCCACGGCCGCCAGTACTACAGCAAGGGGCGTTCCCTGATGTCGGAGATGATCCCGCTCGCCTCGCGTCGTGCCGGGGGTCTGACGTGGGAGTACTACTTCTACTTCGACGGTGGAGTGCCGCCGTGGACTAGCGCGATGTCCCAGGGCACGGCGCTGCAGGCGTTGGGGGACGGTTACACGGCCGTTGGGGACCGGTCCTATTTGAGCCTTGGCGCCAGCGCCCTGCCGGTGTTCACCATGTCTCCCTCCCGCGGCGTGGGGGTACGGACTTCGCTCGGCATCCGCTACGTGCAGTACACGTTCGACCCCTCCCGGAGCGACGAGATAATCAACGCCTTCCTCCAGGCGCTGATCGGCATGGGCACGTTCGCGCAGGTCAGCGGCAACCACCTGGCGCAGCAACTGTTCAACGCGGGTAACGCGGAAGCCAAGGCCGAGTTGCCCTCGTTCGACACCGGTCGGTGGTCTCTGTATCAGCCGGGCCAGTTGGACTCCTTGAGCTATCACCAGCTGGTGACGGGCTTCCTGCAGAAGCTGTGCTCGATGACCCACGCCCAGGTCTACTGCACCACGGCCTCTCATTTCCAGGCCTACATGAACCACCCCCCGCCCGGGGTCTAGGCGTGCTGGGGGGGTAGGCGTGATAGCACCCTGCACCACGCAGATTCCTGTGCAGAACATCCCGGCACAGGTCATCGTGGTGCGGGGAGGGAGCCAGCTGTCCTCACCCCCGTCCTTCCTGCAGGCCGGCGACGAGATCCGAGTCCCGTCTCCCCGCTACTTCACGTTCTCCTACGCGGGAAACACCTACACGCTCTGGCACGGGGACCTGAGCCTGCAATGCCGCACTGTGTCGTTGCGCCCCGGGCGAGCGCGCCCCTCGGTCCTGGCGGCGACGCTCCAGTTCGGGCGCGTGCGGGTGCTAGCCGGCAGCCATCCCGGCCGGGCGCTCGTGATCAGCCCGGAGATGCTGGCCTTCGCCACGCGCCCGAGAACCACCTTCGTGGTCGAGCGCGACCAGAAACGGCGCTGGACCAAGGCGCGTACCCTCAACCGGCCGATCGTCGCCGCCAAGGCGGCGGATCAGAGACTGCGGATCAACACTCGCATCACCTACACCGCGATCTCGGACGGCCGCGGCCTGCGGCTTGACATCTGGCCGTTCTCCATTTCTCCCTTGCAGCGCCGCACGACGCGGGCCGACGGTCTTCCCGCGTACTGGGCGGACGGTCAGTCGTGCTCGGTGGGCTGCACTACCGCCGTGGGCTGGCCGCTGCAGCCGTTCAACCGGCAGCATGCCATCCGGGCGGGCATCAACGAGCTGCGGCCCGCCAATTTCCACGTAGCGGTCGATATCGAAGCCCACAACTTCCAGAACGTGTACGCGATCCAGTCAGGCGTCGCGTCGATTCGCTATCCGGGCACAGGCGACGTCAATGTGGACGTCGGCAACTTCTACTACTGGCACATCAATCCCACCGTCAGCAACGGCCAGTACGTGACGGCGTACAAGACGGTGATCGGCCGGGTGCTGTACGGCTTCTACCACGTGGCGCTGTCGGAGGGCAGCACGGCGCGGTACCTCAATCCGCTGAGGCCTGGAGGCAGTCTCAAGCCGTACACCAACACCGAGCCGCCGACCATCGGTGTCCCGCGGATCTTCTCCAACGGGCGCGTGATCGTCGGCGCCTTCGGACCCCAGAGCGTCGTGGCGACGGGGTTCCCCTACGAGACGCCGGCACTGGCCCCCTCGTCGCTCGCCTGGCGGCTCTACGACGCGCGCGGGCACGCGCTCACGGGCCTGGAGTGGGCGATGCGCGGCTCCCAGAACTGCCGTGTACGCCTGGGACTGGGCGAACAACACCTCGGCGCTCGACTACTGGTTCAACGTCCCGCTGGCCGGCGCGGCGGCCGCGCCGAGCGGCCCGCTCCAGCCGCGGTTTGACTACGACGAGTCCGGCGCCGCACTCCCTCCGCCCAAGTAGAGGAGCGCGGCGACGCCCGCTACGGCCAGTCGGGTTGATCGGCCGCGAGCTGGATGGCCTGTAGGACCGCCCTGGCCTTGGCCTGGGATTCACGCAGCTCGAAATCAGGCTTGGCATCCGCGACCGTGCCGCCTCCTGCCTGCACGTGCGCCACGCCGTCCTTGACGACCACGGTCCGGATGTAGATGCATGTGTCGAGGTCGCCCGTGTAGCTGGCCCAGCCGATCGCGCCGCCGTAGCCGCCGCGCTTGACCGGCTCCAGCTCGTCGATGATCTGCATGGCCCGCACCTTGGGCGCGCCGGACAACGTGCCCGCCGGGAGCACCGAGCTCAGGGCGTCCAGGGCGCCGACCCCCTGGCGGAGCCTGCCCACGACGCTCGAGACGATGTGCATCACATGGCTGTAGCTCTCGATCGCCATGAACTCCCGCACCTCCACGGTGCCGTAGTCGCATACCCGTCCCAGGTCGTTGCGACCAAGGTCGACCAACATCACGTGCTCGGCCCGCTCCTTAGGGTCGCCCAGCAGCTCCTCGGCCAACGCCCTGTCCTCGTCCGCCGTCGTTCCGCGGGGACGCGTGCCGGCGATGGGTCGTGTCGAGACCTGCCTGCCGGACACGGTGATCAGCGGCTCCGGGCTGGTGCCCGCGATCTCGAAGTCGCCGAAGTCAAGGAAGTACATGTACGGGCTCGGGTTCACGGCCCGGAGGCCTCGGTAGATCGAGAACGCCTCCACCGGCACCGGCGCCGACCACCGCTGCGAGGGTACGACCTGGTAGGCATCGCCGGCGCGGATGTACTCGATGATCCTGGCGACGATCGCCTCGAATTCACCGTCGGCCATGTTTGATTGAAAAGGCGGGACCTTGCGGTCCCGCCCGTTTTCGATTCCCGCCGGACGCGGCACCGAACCCCGCAAGCGACTGCGCACCTCGGCGATGGTGTCCAGGGCCTGCCGGTAGGAGGACTCGAGATCGTCCTCCACATATGCGTTTGCCAGCACCGTGATCGTGCGCTTGAGGTGGTCGAAGACCACCAGCGCGTCCGTCAGCATCAGGGCCAGATCGGGCAGCCCGAGCGGGTCCGGGTTGGATGGCCCCAGCGGCTCGGCGGTCCGCACCAGGTCGTAGGCGAACATGCCCACGGCCCCGCCGGCGAACGGCGGGAGCCCGTCAAGCGGGGCTGGGTTAAAGCTGCGCAGTTCCTCGGCCGCGAGGCGGTAGGGGTCGCCTGGATCCCCGAGCGACCAGCGCAGGACCTTGCGAGGCCGAAACCCGATGAACGAGTAACGGCCCACGCGCCCCTGCTCTGCCGACTCGAGCAGGAACCCCGGCTGGCGCTCGGTGCGCAGCTTGAGGAACGCCGAGACCGGCGTCTCACAGTCCTCGATGAACGTATGGCGGACGGGGATCAGGTTGTGGTCCCGCGCCAGCGCACGCGCCTCCTCGAGCGAGGGCGTGACCGTCGCTGCAGCGTCCGCGGGCGCCGCTCTACCGCTGGCGACGGCCATCGAGCACTCGCTCGGCGTCGGCGAGCCCCAGGCCCCGACCGCGAAGGAGAACCGCCAGGTGATAGATCACGTCCGCCGCCTCCTCCGCGAGGCGCTCGTCGGATTCGTCCCGCGCGGCCCGCGCCACCTCTTCGGCCTCCTCGGCGACCTTGTCGCCGTTAAGACCCCGATCCTCGAGTAGCTTCGCGGTGTAGGAGCCCTCGGGGCGCTGCGTCGCGCGCGATGAAATCGTCCGCTCTAGCGTCGGAAGCGCCTCGTATGGAGCGGCTGGATCGAGCTCGCCGCGGTGAAAGCACGACCGCTCGCCCGTATGGCACGCCGGGCCGGCGGGTTCCACAAGCACCAGCAGAGCATCGCCATCGCAGTCGTAGCGGATCGCCTTGACCGCGAGAGTGTTGCCCGAGGTCTCGCCCTTGTGCCACAGCTCCTGCCGGGAGCGACTGAAGAAGTGGGCCTCGCCGGTCTCTCGGGTGAGCCGCAGCGACTCGGCGTTCATGTAGGCGTGCATCAGCACCTCGCCCGTGAGCCAGTCCTGCACCACACACGGCACCAGCCCGCGCTGGTCGAATTCGATCTCGGAATCGTCCATCTGGCGTCGATTCTAGGTCTGATCGAGCGCGGCCCGGCCACGCCGGTGACTGTGACGAGTCTCACTGCGGTGACCACACGAGGTTTACTGACCGTTGCATTCTGCTCGTAGCATCGCGGCCGGACCCTTCTACAAGGAGGTAGGCGATGTCGCGGCTGCCAGCTGTGCGTCGTGCCATTCGACTCATCACGACCAGACCAGAGCGTTGCGCCGGGTGCGGACGGCCGCTCAACT
>VAWT01000011.1 GCA_005883415.1 Actinomycetota bacterium
GTATGTGTCCGGCAGGATGATCACGCTCGCCGCGCCCTGCAGTGCGCTCATGGAGAGCGACCCCCTGACGGTGACGCGCGAAGACCTGCTCGGCGACGTCTCCGAGCAGGTCAAGGAAATCCACTACGGCGCCGCTGTCGTGGTCGACTCGGCCAGGCTGCCGGTGGCCCTGGTGACACGATCGGACCTGGTTGGTCCCGCCCCTCGCCGCGTGATCCTGGTCGACCACGCCGAACAGGCGCAGAGCGTCGCCGGCGTGGAGCAGGCGGAGATCATGGAGATCCTCGATCACCATCACATCGGATCAATCGAGACGCGTGTGCCCGTGACGGCGACATTCGACCCCGTGGGATCGACCGCCACCCTGGTCGTGGAGCGATTCCGCCAGAACGGAATGGAGCCAAGCCACGCCACAGCGATGCTGCTGCTGGGGGCCGTCCTATCGGACACCGTGATCCTCAATTCGCCCACGACCACCGACCGCGACCACTCCGTGACCCAGTACATGGAGCGAGTGCTGGCACTCGACGCCAGCGAGCTCGGACGCGAGATGTTCGAGGCAACTGCCGACGTATCCGAGGTTCCCGCCGAGGAGATCGTCTCCCGCGACGCCAAGGAGTACCAGCTGCTCTCGGGGCAGACGATCTGCATCGCTCAGGTGGAGGTCGTGGGCAAGGGCCTGCTGGACCGTCGCCTCGAGCTGCTCGAAGCGATGCGACGGGAGCGCGAGAGGCGTCACCTGCACCTCTACGCGCTGATGATCACCGACGTGATGTCGAAGGGAACCGATCTGCTCGTCGCTGGCGACGTGGGCGCTGTGGCGCGCACGTTCGGCGTGGCCGCCGAGGACTCCACCATCGAGCTGCCCGGCGTGATGAGCCGCAAGAAGCAGGTCGCGCCTCGCCTGCTCGGAATGCTCTGAGACGGCGCAGGCCGTCTCGAGCCGGTACGGCTACACCCCGGCGCCCACAGCCTCGATCGGGGCCTCTCCCCATAGCTGCTCGAGCCGGTAGTACTCGCGGGTGGCTGGGGTGAAGACGTGCACCACCACGTCCAGGTAGTCCATCAGCACCCAGCGAGCCTGCGACAGCCCTTCGACGCGCTCCGGTAGAAGCCCGTGCTGGTGCTTCATCCCGGCGTGGATCGCGTCGTGAATGGCCTTCACGTGCCGATCCGAGCGGCCGCTACAGATGACGAAGTAGTCCGTGTAGCCGATGATCCCGCGGAGGTCGAGCTGGACGAGATCGAGTGCCTTGCGGTCGGCGGCCATCGAGGCGATCGCGTGGACGACCTGCTCGGGACTCAGCGGTACAACCCCTGTTCCGCGATGTAGCCCGCGACCCTGCCGGGCACCAGATACCGAATCGACTGTCGCGCGCGCACGCGCTCGCGTATGAAGGTCGATGACACGCCGATCCGGGGCATGCGAAAGAACCTAGTCCGCTCCCCACCCCGCAGCCGGCCCAGCGACTGCTCGACCACCTCCCTGGGGGTGCCCCGGCGCTTGGCGACTGCCACCGTCGCCAGCGATAGGACGCGCTCCGGCTCATGCCAATCCGGCAGTCCCGCCGCGATGTCGCCGCCGAGGATCAGGTAGAGGTCGGTGTCGGGGGCACTCGAGTGCAGTAATGAGAGCGTATCGACCGTGTAGGACGGTCCGTCCCGGTTCAGTTCGAGCTCGGAGACCTCAAACCGCGGATCGTCCTCCACCGCCAGGCGGCACAGCTCGAGTCGATGCTCGGCTCCGGGCTCCTCCTCGACCGGCTTGTGGGGAGGTTGTCGTGCCGGGATCAGGATCACGCGCTCCAGCTCGAGCTGAATGTACGCCTCCTGCGCGCACACGAGGTGACCAAGATGTGGCGGATTGAACGTGCCGCCCAGGACGCCGATCCGCACGTCAGGGAACGCAGTAGGGACGGCTCACGGCCGGACGTGGCCGTCGCCCTCGACCAGGTACTTGAACGTGCACAGCTCGCGGATGCCGATGGGCCCGCGAGCGTGAAGCTTCTGGGTCGAGTTGCCGATCTCTGCGCCCATCCCAAATTCCCCGCCGTCGGTGAACCGGGTCGAGGCGTTGACGTACACGCAGGCGGCGTCCACCCCGATCTGGAACGCGCGAGCGGCCGCTGTATCGCGGGTCACGATCGCCTCGGAGTGCCCGGACCCGTGGGCGTTGATGTGCGCGATCGCCTCTTCGACGGAGTCGACGACCCTCACCGCCAGCTCGAGCGCTAGATACTCCGTGTCCCAGTCGGCCTCGCTCGCGACGTCGATGGGCAGCTCCGGCACGGCCGCCCGTGCCCTTTCGTCGCCGTGCAAGGTAACGCCGGCGTCGTGCAAGGCGGTCAGGGCGCGCCGCAGAAAAGGCGTGGGTACGTCGGCATGAACCAGAAGCGTCTCGATGGCGTTACAGACTCCTGGGCGCTGGAGCTTGGCATTGAGGACGATGGCCTCGGCGGCGTCCTGGTCACTCCAGCGGTCGATGTATACGTGGCAGTTGCCCGACGCGGCGTACAAAACCGGAACCGTGGCCACGGCCTTGAGGGACTCCTTCAGCCCCTCGCCACCCCTGGGCACGATCAGATCGACAAGCCCGGTTTGCGTCGCGAGCTCGGCTATCTCCTCGCGCCCGGACCCGGAGACGAGCCCGAGAGCGTCCTCCGGAAGCCCCACGCCGGCAACAGCGGATGCGGCGAGGCCGGCCAGAATCGCATTGGAGCGCGAGGCGGCGCTCGAGCCTCTGAGCACGATCGCGTTGCCGGCCTTCAGGCAGAGCGCGGCGGCGTCGATCGTCACGTTTGGCCGAGCCTCGTACACAACGGCCACCACCCCAAGGGGCACCCGGACCTTGCGGACGTCCAGCCCGTTCGGCAGCCGGAAACCGTCGATCACCTCCCCGGCGGGATCCGGAAGCGCGGCGATCGTCCGCACGCCGTCTGCCATCGCGGCGATCCTGGCCTCGTCCAGCCGAAGCTTCTCCAGGAACGCGGAGTTGTAGTCGCCGGCGCGCGCGTCTTCCAGATCCTGCGCGTTCGCGTCGAGGATCTCCGGTACAAGCTCTTCGATGGCCTGAGCGACGGCCTCGAGCGCGGCGTCCTTGATCTCCGAGCCGACGGTGGCAAGCGGCTGCGACGCGCGCTTGGCTGCGGCGCAGATTTCCGCAACGGATGCCGCCGTGGTCGCCATCCAGCTAAAGGGTAGCCGCGACGCCGCGCCAATCGGTGCCGGATCGGGTTCGGTCGGCCGGAGCTCAAGCTGAGGACAAACGCCGGCCGGACGCGCCCGGGGGGCAACGGGCGCGTCCGGGGGGCAATCGGCGTTCGGACCGGGCGCGATCGGGGGCAACGACCGCGGGGTCGGAGGCGGACGGACCTCTTGGGCCGGAACTGTTGCGGTCCTTGGCTAAAAATCGGTCAAGAAGCCATTAGGCCCGGTTGGAAACTGGTAAAGACACCCCACCCGGGACCCCGGATCGCCCGCAGCTACTTGCGATAGAGTGGCGTCCGGCACGGTGGTTGAGTTCAGAATCCTCGGGCCGTTGGAGGTAGTCGATCACGAGCCGCTCTCGCTCGGGGGTCACAAGCAGCAGGCGGTGCTGGCTGTATTGCTACTCCACCGAGGCGAAGCGGTCGCGGCCGATCGCCTCATCGAGGCCGTATGGGCCGGGCGGGCTCCCGCGACGGCCGGCAAGACACTGCAGGTCTACGTCTCCAACCTGCGTAAGGCGCTCGGCGACGGGCCACTGGTCACCCGAGGCCGCGGATACATGCTTGCCGCCGAGCCCGACCAGGTCGATTCGGACCGGTTCGAGAAGCTAGCCGACAGGGGACGGGAGGCGCTCGAGCGCGGCGATGCGCAAAGAGCTCGGATGTGGTTGGAAGCGGCCCTGAGCCTGTGGCGGGGGCCGGCCCTGGCCGATTTCTCCTACGAGAGCTTCGCGCAATCGGAGATCTCACGGTTGGAGGAGGTGCGGCTGGCCGCACTCGAATCCAGGATCGACGCCGACCTCAGGCTGGGACGGCACGCCGCTCTCGTTCCCGAGCTCGAGGCGCTCGCCCACGAGCACCCGCTGCGAGAGCAGCTGTACGAGCAGCTGATGGTCGCGCTGTACCGCTCGGGCCGCCAGGTCGATGCCCTCGAGCGCTACCAGCGGGCTCGCCGGAAGCTCATCGATGAGTTTGGGATCGAGCCTGGGCCTCGACTTCAGGAGATTCAGAGCGCTGTGCTGACCCACGACGCAACGCTCGATCTGCCGGGCCGCTTCTCGAGCCGGCGGCGGCGCAAGGCCGAACTGGAAGAGGGCCAGCGCGCCCCGGCGGCCTGGGTCTCGCGCTGGGCGGCGCGGGTCGCGGGTCTGCGAGACCGGACGCGTCACCTGCGAGGGCAGGTTGCCCCAAGCGTAGAGCGGCCCGTCCGGCGTCCGGCCTCAGCCCCGAGATGGCTCATGGCGGGGACGGGCGCGGCCGCGCTGCTGGTACTGGCCGTCGTCCTCCTGCTCACAGTCGGCCATTCGGGCGGCCGTGCCCACAAGCGCGGGGTGCTCGCGGACTGGGCCGGGATCTCCTCGCCATCGTCGGGCGAGGTTTATGCACGCGGCCAGTTCGTGGCGACCAGCTTCAGCTGCGGTCAGGTCTCTGGGGGCCCGGCGCTTATGTCCTGTAGCGACAGTGCCGGCACGGCGACCTCGAGGGGTGGCCACGGGCACCTCGACACCTCCACCACCGGGCTGCACCGCTACACGGTGGCCGCGACCGTGAAGAGCGGATCGACCAAGGCAACAAGCATCACCTACACGGTCGTTCCGCCTCCCCGGGCGGCGCTCGAGACATCGATCGCGACCGCCGCACATTCGCGCACCAACGCCACGCTCGCCTGCTCCGGGGGTGGAGGAGGAGGCGCCTGCCGGGGGACGCTGTTGCTGACCGTTGGGCGGCGGGTGACCCGTCGCGTTGGTCAGCGGCCCGCGGCCGCCATCGAGACCGTGATGCTCGCTCGTACGAGCTATTCATTGGCGGCTGGTGCCAGCAGGTCGATCGTGGTGCCGCTGACCGACGCGGGAGTACTGGCGCTCCGGGCCGCCCACGGCCATCGGCTGCGCGTGCAGGCGACCATCACGCCCACCCTCGGCGCGACGGCCGAGCGAACGATCACGCTCAAACGCCGCCGCTGAGCCCGAGCGCAACCGACTAGGCAAGCACGAAGTAATCGCGATGAACGGCCTCCTCGCTGGCGCGCGGCAGGAGCTCCCGCACAGCGGGGGACTTGAGGCCACGGACCCGGCGTAGCTCGCCGGCCGAATAGTTGGAGATCCCCTTGCCGACCACGTCGCCGTCGTGCGCGACCTCGACCGCGTCGCCGGCGTCGAAACTCCCGACCACCTCAACGATCCCCACCGGCAGGAGGCTGGTCCCGCCTTCCCTCAGGGCCGTGGCCGCGCCGGCGTCGACCACCACTTGGCCGCGGACGGGCTTCGCGTACTTGAGCCACAGCTTGAAGCTCGAGTAGCGCCCCTCTCGGGGGGCAAAGCGCGTCCCGGCAGGTTCGCCGGCCGCGGCTCTGGTCAGCGCGCGGGGCTCGAGCCCGCTGGCGATGATCACAGGGATCCCGGCCGCAGTCGCCATCTCGGCTGCAACCACCTTGGAGCGCATCCCGCCGGATCCCAGGATCGAGGTGGCATGTCCGATCTGGAGCCCTTCCAGGGCCTCCATCTCCTCGACCTCTTCAACCAGCCGTGCGCCCGGGTCGCGGCGGGGATCGGAGGTGAACAACCCCTCGGCTTCCGTGAGCAGCAGGAGTAGCTCCGCGCCGAGCAGGATGGCCACCTGCGCGGCTAGGAAATCGTTGTCGCCGAACGAGATCTCGTCCGTCGTGGTGGTGTCGTTCTCGTTGATCACTGGCAGAACGCGCCATGCCAGCAGCCGCCGTAGCGTCTGGCGGGCGTTCACGTAGTGGGTGCGGGCGCTCATGTCGAAGAACGTGAGCAATACCTGGGCCGTCGGCACCCCACGCGCCTGCAGGAGCTGGTCGTACACCTGATAGAGCTTGCCCTGCCCCACCGCGCTCGCCGCCTGAAGCTCGTCCATTGCTCGCGGTCGAAGCGGAATCTCCATCAGACCCATCCCCCGGGCGATCGCGCCGCTGGTGACCACGACGATGGCCCGTCCGGCGTGATGCAGCTCCGCCAACTCGTCGCAGATCCGGGCCAGCACGTCCGCGCGCACTTCGCCGCGGTCATCGGCGACGATGCTCGAGCCGAGTTTGACGACCAGGGGGGACATGGTCGAAGACAGAGTACGAGGGCGCCGCCTATCGCCCCGGATCGAGCTCGAACTCGACTCCGGCGATCTCGACGTCGTCCCCCGGCTCGAACCCCTGGGCCTCGAGCGCCCGGATCATCCCAATGCTGCGCAGGCGCCGTTCCAGATGGGCCAGCGCTTCGTCGTTGTCGAGGTCGTAGCGCGCCACCAGCCGCTCGATGCCGGCGCCGGTGACCCTCCAGCTGTGCTCACCGAGGCGCTCCACTCTGTATCCCCGGCCCGCCGCAGGCCGGAAGACGCGATGCTCGGCCATGCCATCGGTCCCCTCGGACATCACCCCCGCGTGGGCCTGGTCGGTGGCCTCGTCTTCCGCTGCGTCGAGCAGGACCCTGTCCATCAGGGTTTGCGCGAGCTCGTCCAATCCCAGTCCGGTGACCGACGAGGTCAGCATCACCGGCACCTCGGGCGACACTCGTCGCGACCATTCCTCGCGGGCAGCGGCCCGGGTCTCGGGGCCGACGAGATCCGCCTTGGAGAGGGCCAGGATGCGCGGCAGGGCGGCGAGCCGGGGATCATGAAGCTCCAGCTCCTGTTCGACCGTCTCGTAGTTCGCCAGGGGGTCGGATCCATCGAGCGGGGCCAGGTCCAGCACGTGCACGAGCAGGCGGGTTCGCTCCACGTGCGCGAGGAACTCGTGCCCCAGTCCAGCGCCGGCGCTTGCGCCCTCGATCAGGCCGGGAATGTCGGCGATCACGAGCTGGCGATCGCCGCGGTCGAGAGTCCCGAGCGCCGGCTCGAGGGTCGTGAACGGGTAGTCCGGCTTGTTCCCCCGCCCCCCGGGTCCCCCGCGCGCGACTACGGCGCGCTGCCCGGGCGCGACCAGGTCGTGACGAGTGCCATCGGCCTCCACCAGGACCTGTGTTCCCGGCGGCACCGTCAGCTCCAGGCTCTCCCCTTCGGCGCCGTGCTTCAACGAGCCCCGGCCATGTCCGCCCCGTCTCGCCTTGAAGTGCCCTCGCCGGCGGTAGCTCTCCAGGTCCCGCAGCGAGGGATCGCACATCACCACCACGTCCCCCCCGCGGCCGCCGTCACCGCCGTCGGGGCCACCCTTGGGTACGTAGGCCTCGCGGCGGAAGCTGAGGCAGCCGTTGCCGCCGGCGCCTGCCTGGACGAAGATTCGAGCGCGATCCTGCATGCTGTACAGGATGTCGGACCCGGTGTTCCTCATCACTGGAGCCTCGAGCGGAATCGGCGCCGCCACCGCTCGACACGCCGCGCAGGCCGGGTACAGGCTCGTGCTTGCGGCGCGCTCGGGCGAGCGGCTGAGAGAGCTCGCCTCCGAGCTCGGCGGCGAGGAGCGGGCCCTGCCGATCGAGTGTGACGTGACCGATTGGGATCAGCAGCGCTCGGCCGTGGAGGTCGCGCTGGAGCGATTTGGCCGGCTAGACGTGGCGTTTGCCAACGCAGGGTTCGGGGCCCGGCGGGGCTTCTTGGAGGAGAGCCCGGAGCAATGGCGGGTGATGGTCCTGACCAACGTCTACGGAGCGGCGCTGACGATCCGAGCCACGATGCCGGCGCTGAAGGAGTCTCGGGGGCACTTGCTTCTCACGGGCTCCGTGGCCGGTCGGCGCGCGCTGCCGGGCTCGTTGTACTCGGCCACCAAATGGGCGGTGACCGGCATGGGCGAGAGCGCGCGCCAGGAGCTCAACGACACTGGCGTCAGGGTGACCGTGATCGAGCCCGGGATGGTCGATACGCCCTGGTTCTCTCGCGGCGCACCCGAGTGGGCGCTCCGGCCCGACGACGTCGCCCGGGCCGTCATGTTCGCCGTCTCCCAGCCGCCGCACGTCGACGTCAACGAGATCCTCGTCAGGCCCACTTCGCAGTCGAGCTGAGAACGCACACCGGCTCGATCAAATTAGGCTTGGGTCGTCCCCGACCTGGCCCCCGGCCGATCCCTCAGGAGGTGGTTGCAGTGAAG
>VAWT01000259.1 GCA_005883415.1 Actinomycetota bacterium
ATGATGGAGCGCCTGGTCAAGATCGCCTCGCCGCTGGGACTGTACGCCGAAGAGTTCGACGTCGAGACCGGACGGCACCTCGGCAACTTCCCCCAAGCGTTCTCACACCTGGCAGCCGTCGAGGCCGCAGCACGAATCGTCCTCGCAGACCGACTCGCGGAGATCACAGGATGACGTAGACCAGGCTCCCATGCGCGCCCTCGATCCACGCCTGATGCGACGTACGCGGACGGCGCGTCCCCTACTGGCCATCGATGTCGCGCTCGGGGCTCTGACTGCGGTGACGGTCGTGGCACAGGCGACCCTGCTGGCGGGGGTCATCGCCCGCGGGTTCGCCGGCGCGCGGCTCCAGCACTTGGAGCTTGGATTGGAGGCGCTGCTCGCCGCGTTCGCCGCACGCGGCGTGTTCACGTGGGGCATGGAGGTCGCCGGCCGGCGCGCGGCCTGGAGCATCTTGTCCGAGTTACGGTTGGCCCTTGTCGAGAAGCGCCTACGCGCACAGCCGGCGGCGCTCGACGGCGCCGAGGCTGCCGAAGTGGCCGCGGTTGCGGTCCAGGGCGTAGAAGCGCTCGAAGGATATTTCGCGCGCTATCTGCCTCAGGCGGTGCTGGCGTCGGTCGTCCCCCTGCTGGTGATCGCCTGGGTGGCGGTCGTCGATCTCGAATCGGCGCTGATCATGCTGCTGACGCTCCCGCTCGTACCCGTGTTCATGTGGCTGATCGGCCGCTACACAGAACACCGCACGCGCGAGCGGTGGGACGCACTGCGCCTGCTGTCGACGCACTTCCTGGACGTGGTGCGTGGCCTGCCCACTCTCCGTGCGTTCGGCCGAGCCCAGGCTCAGGCCGAGACCGTGAGCACAGTCAGCGAGCGCTATCGGAGGACCACCATGGAGACGCTGCGCGTTAGCTTTCTGTCGGGATCGGTCCTCGAGCTGGCGGCCACGCTCGGCGTCGCGCTCGTGGCGGTAACGGCCGGCGTGCGGCTGGTCGACGGCCGGCTCGCTCTTCAGGCGGGACTGACGGTGCTCGTGCTGGCGCCGGAGCTCTACCTGCCCTTCCGCCGGCTCGGCGCGGAGTTCCACGCCAGCGCCGACGGGCTTGCCGTGGCCGAGCGGATGTTCGCGTTGCTCGACTCGCCGCGCGCGGTCGAGCACGCGCGGCCTAGGGTTGCGCCGAGCCCAGCGCGGGCGTGCATTCAGCTCGAACGCGTGTCTTTCTCCTATCCCTCGCGCGCCGGGCTGGTGCTCGACGGACTTGATCTAGAGCTTGCACCAGCAGAGACCGTGGCGCTCGTCGGCGAAAGCGGGGCCGGGAAGAGCACCGTCGTGGCACTGCTACTCGGCCTGGTCAGGCCGGATGCGGGCCGGATCGTGGTTGGTGGAATTGACCTTGCGGAGTGCCAGATCGATGCCTGGCGGCGGATGATCGCGTGGGTGCCTCAGCAACCGACGCTGTTCAGGGGCACCGTGAGCGAGAACATCCGGCTCGGAGACGCGGACGCCTCTGCTGAGCGGGTCCGTCACGCGGCTGCGCTCGCCGGCGCGGATCGCCTCATCGCCACCTTGCCTCAGGACTATGCGACGGTCGTAGGCGACGGAGGCAGGCCGCTCTCGACCGGGGAGCGACGGCGGATTGCGCTGGCCCGGGCGTTTCTGCGGAACGCCCCGCTGGTCATCCTCGACGAGCCGACCGCCGACCTCGACCCGCACAGCGTGGGGATCGTCTCCCGAGCGGTGAAACGGCTGGCATCGGATCGGACCATGCTGCTGATCGCACATCGGCCTGAGCCGGTCCAGCATGCCGACCGGATCGTCCGCCTGCTGGACGGGGTGGTGGTGACGGAGTCCATCAGGCAGGCGGCATGACCGGCACGCTTCGAGCGCTCCTGGCGCTAGCCCCCGCGCCGCGCCTGCGGCTCGCGGCGGCGGCCACCCTGGGAGCGCTGACCGTGGTCTTCGGCGTCGCCCTGATGGCGCTGGCGGGCTATTTGATCTCTCGGGCGGCGGAGCGCCCGGCGGTCCTCTCGCTGCTGGTGGCGATCGTGGGCGTTCGGTTCTTCGGACTCGGCCGACCTGTCGTCCGTTACCTCGAGCGCATCACCTCACACGACGTGGCGCTTCGCGCGCTCGGCGGAGTGCGCAGGCGTTTCTATGAGCGTATGGAGCCGCTGGCGCCCGCCCACTTGGACTGCTACCGGCGAGGAGATCTGCTCTCGCGGATGGTCGCCGACGTGGATTCCCTGCAGAACCTGTATCTCCGCTGCCTGGAGCCGGCGCTCGTCGCGCTACTGGCCGGTGCCGTCTCGGTTGGCGTGTCGGCCGCGGTCTTGCCGGCCGCGGGCGTTGCGCTCGCGGCCGG
>VAWT01000012.1 GCA_005883415.1 Actinomycetota bacterium
ACGACGGCGCCCAGCCTGAGCGCCCCGAAGTACACGATGGGGAAATAGGGCACGTTCGGCAGCTGCATCCCCACCCGGTCGCCCTCGCGCACGCCCTTGTCGCGCAGGAACCCGGCCGCGCGTGCTGTGGCGGCGTCGAGCACCGCGTAGCTCATCACGATGTCGTCGAGCTTGACGGCCGGATGCTCGGGATCTTCCGCCGCAGCGGCGGACACCTTCTCCGCGAAATTCGTCATCGCACGTCCTCCTTCTGAAGCTGATTGGAGTCAGCCCGCGCAGTCATAGCTTCCCTGGCTCTCTCCGCGCAAAGCACGATCTCATCGATTACGCGGTCCCAAAGCGCCGGCGGCAGATCGTGGGCCATGCCAGGGATCATGACAAGGCTCGCTCCTGGGATCGCGGATGCGCTCGCGCGTCCGCCGGAGGGCGACACCAGGCGGTCGCTGTCGCCGTGGATCACGGTCGTGGGCACCGAGATTCGCGCCAACAGCGGTGTACGGTCCTCGGCCGTGACGATCGCGGCCAGCTGCCGGGCCGCCCCGGCCGGGTGCACGCCACGTTCGTAGCAACGCTCGGCAACCGCCCGGAGCCGGTCCTCACCGGGCGGGTGTCGTCGGGAGCCGATCGCCCTAAAGGTGGCGATGAAGTCACGTATGTACTCCTCGCGGTCGCGGGGCCGCCGGCGGAGCAGCAACGGCAGCAGCGCTGCATTCGGATTTCCCACGCGACGGTTGCCGGTACTGGACATGATGGAGACCAAAGACAAGACCCGGTTGGGATCATTTATGGCGATCAGCTGGGCGATCATCCCTCCCATCGAGGCTCCGACGACGTGCGCCGCTTCAACCCCGAGGTGGCCGAGCAGGCCCGCGGCGTCGGCCGCCATGTCCGCCAGCGAGTAGGAGGCGCCCCGGCGGTCGCGCAACGCCAGCTGGAGGCGGGTCGGCACCGGGGAGTCGCGCATGATCGTCGAGCGGCCGACGTCGCGGTTGTCGAACCGGATCACCCAGAAGCCCCGAGACGCGAGCTTCTCGCAGAACTCGTCCTCCCACAGCACCATCTGCGAGGAGAGACCCATCACGAGCAGTAGCGGCGGCAGCGCCTTCTCGCCGAACGTCTCATAGCAGAGCCTGACCGCACCGATCTGCGCGAACTGCTCGCCGGAGCTGGTGCTGGTGCTGGTGTCGGTGTCGGTCACCTCTACATCCGGTTCGCTCGCGCGGCTTCGCCGATCGCCGTTCAGCTGGCGAGAGTGGCCTCGAGGGTCATGTCATCAACGCCGGCCAGCGCCCGCGACACAGGGCACCCCTCTTTGGCCTGAGCGGCGTACTGATCGAACTGCTGCTGGTCGATGCCAGGCACCTGACCCTCCGTCACCAGGTCGATCCCTGCGATCGTGGGCTGGCCCTCAATGTTGCGCAGATGCACCTTTGCCGTGGTCCTGACCGACTCAGGCTGATGCCCAGCTTCGCTGAGGATGTTGCTCAGGGCCATCGAGAAGCAGCCGGCGTGGGCGGCGGCGATCAGCTCTTCGGGGTTGGTGCCCGGCCCCTCCTCGAAGCGGCTGGCGAACGAATAGTTCCCCCGTTCGAACAGTCCGCTGGCCACCGACACCGTCCCGGACCCGCTCTGCAGATCCCCACGCCACTCCGCCGTTCCGTCGCGCGTCGCCATCTCGCTCTGCCTCCTTCTCGGTGGGACTCTGCCTCACGATCCTATACAGCGAGGTTCCCAGAGGCTCCGCGCGGTCAGCGAGCCGGGTCGCGCGTCCAGGCGACGGCGCGCGACCCGGGTCCTATGCCTGTGCCGGCGCGGCTTCCGCGTTGGCCATCTCCACGTGCGCTCGGCTGTCGCGGCTGCGGATGAGGATCAGCGCCGCAAGGAAGCCCAGCCCCGCGAGGACGGCGCCCCCGAGGAACGCGCTCTGGAAGCCGTCGGTGAGGGCCTTCGAAAGCGATGAACCGCCGCCGGCCATGACGTCATGCGTTCGCGTAGTGGCGATCGTCGAGAGCACCGCTAGTCCGAGCGCCCCGCCGATCTGCTGGGACGTGTTGATGAGCCCGCTGGCGAGGCCCTGCTCTTGGTCCTTGACTCCCGACACGGCTGCGATCGTGGAGGTGACGAAGCCGAACCCGAGCCCCATTGCCGCGAGCAGCGAGGGGCCAAGGATGTCGGAGATGAAGCCGCCGCCGACGGACACTCGGCTAAACCAGAGGAGACCCACCGCCACGAAGGCCATCCCGGCCGCGAGGATCGGCTTGAAGCCGAACCTGGTTACGAATTGGCCGCCGACACCGGCCGCGAAGATGATCGTCAACGCCAGCGGCAGGTACGAGAGTCCGGCGTGGATCGGGCTGTAGCCAAGTACCTGCTGCATATAGAGGGAGATGAAGAAGAACATCGAGAACAGCGACGCCCCCAGCAGTACGCCGACGACGTTGGCGCCAGTCAGGGTTCTCGAGCGGAAGATCCGGAAGGGAACCAATGGCGCCTTCGAACGCAGCTCGATCGCGATGAACGCACCGATCAGGGCCACGGAGAGAGCGAGCAGGCTGACGATCTTGGCGGAGCCCCATCCTGCACTGCTGGCGTCCAGCAGCGCGTAGGCCAGCAGCGAGAGCCCCGCCGTGACGCTCACCGCTCCTGCGGCGTCGAAGTGACGCGTCGCGGACTCCGAGCGGCTCTCGGGGATCAGACCCGGGGTCAGGGCGAGGGCGATCAGCGATACGGGTACGTTGACCCAAAGCACCCATTCCCATCCCAGTCCGTCCGTGAGTATGCCGCCGAGGAGCACGCCGACCGCACCCGCGGAGCCCGCGACCGCGCCCCAGGCGCCAAGTGCTTTGTTGCGTTCAGCTCCATCCCTGAACAGGGTGGTGACGATCGAGAGCGCGGACGGCGAGATGATCGCTGCGCCCAAGCCCTGCGCCGCGCGGGCGGCGATCAGCTGGCCTTGGTTGACGGCGAAACCCGCGGCCAGCGATGCGACCGCCACGAGCGCCAGACCCGCCATGAAGACGCGGCGTCGCCCGAGGAGATCCGCGGCGCGCCCCCCGAGGAGCAAAAAGCCGCCGAACGCGATCACATAGGCGTTGACCACCCAGGGAAGGTTCTGTTCGGAGAAATGGAGCCCCCTGCCGATGCTTGGCAGGGCGACATTCACGATGGACGCGTCGAGGACGACGACGAACTGCGCTACGCATAGCAGGATCAACGCTGTCCAGCGGCGGTCTAGGTAATTATTTGCGCGGGTCACTGCCGGGCTCCTTTCGATTTAGCTCTTCGCCTGCATGCCCCTACGACGAACGGAAAGGCCGCGATGGGACAACGCACTCCGATGCGTTCGGTATGCTGTACTGGAACCTGAAATCCGATTCCGCCTAGCACTATACCGGAACTATGATTCCGTTTGCAAGTGCAGCCGCAGCCGACCGAGCCCTTCGGTAAGGATTGGCAAATCGGAGCGAGACTCAAATGACAACCGTCACAGAGAAGACCCCCTCAGGCCAGAAGCCCGATAAGGCGCTGCGGGCCGACGCCCGCCGGAACCGACAGGCCGTGCTCGCGGCCGCGAAGACACTGTTCGCCGACCAAGGGCTGGACGCCCAGATGCCGGACGTAGCCGGCGTGGCCAAGGTTGGAGTAGGAACCGTCTACCGGCATTTCCGGACCAAAGACGAGCTGATCGCGGCCCTGGTCGCCGAGCGCTTCGAGCGTCTGGCCGAAAAGGCTCGTGAGGGCCTTGAGGCGAAGGACGCCTGGCAAGGGATCGCCGAGTTCATCCGCTTTGCGGCCCAGATCCAGGCCGACGACCGCGGGCTGTGCGAGGTGATGGGATCGCGTCCCGAGGTGATGGACGCCGCGGCACGCGCCGCCGGGCTGCCGGAGCTGTGCGACCGGCTCGTCAAGCGAGCGCAGCGCTCAGGCCAGCTGCGGCGGGACCTGGTCTGGGAGGACATTCCGATGGTCGCCTGTGGCCTCGGATCAATCACTCAGGCCGCCGTGGGCCCGGCCACAGGCCGCTGGCCACGGCTCCTGGAGATCATCCTCGACGGGCTCCGAGCACCCGGCGGCGGAAAGCTGCCGCGCGCGCTCTGACGACACCAGCGCGCAGAAGCTACTTCTCGCTCAGCTCCAGGACTGCCAGGAAGGCCTCCTGCGGCACCTCGATCCGCCCGACCTGCTTCATCCGTTGCTTGCCGCGCTTCTGTTGCTCCAGCAGCTTGCGCTTGCGGGTGATGTCGCCGCCGTAGCACTTTGCCGTGACGTCCTTACGGTAGGCCTTGATCGTCTCGCGGGCCACGATCCGGGAGCCGATCGCGGCCTGAATGGGCACGTCGTATTGCTGGCGGGGGATCTTCTCGCGCAGCTTCTCGACCATCGTGCGACCGGCCTGGTAGGCCTTGGAGCGGTGGACGAGCATCGACAACGCGTCGACAGGGTCGCCGGCCAGCAGGATGTCTAGCTTCACGAGGTCCGACTCGCGCATTCCGATCAGTTCGTAGTCCAGCGACGCGTAGCCTCGGGAGCGCGATTTGAGCTGGTCGAAGAAGTCGAGCACGATCTCCGCCAGAGGCAGGTCGTAGGTCAGCTGCACGCGCTCGGCTGAGAGGAAGTGAATGCCCTGGTGGGAGCCGCGGCGGTCCTGGCAGAGCTCCATGATCGGCCCTACGTACTCCTTCGGCGTGAGGATCTGCGCCCGGATGAAGGGCTCCCGTACGGCGGCTACACGCGCAGCCTCGGGCATGTCGTTTGGCGAGTGAACTTCGAGCACGCCGCCGTCTGTGAGCGTTACCCCGTACTCGACGCTCGGCATCGTCGCCAGCAGCTCGAGGTCGTATTCGCGCTCGAGGCGCTCCCGCACGATGTCCATGTGAAGCAGGCCCAGGAAGCCGCAGCGGAACCCAAACCCAAGGGCATCCGAGGTCTCGGGCTCCCACGACAGCGCGGCATCGTTTAGCGACAGCTTCTCGAGCGCATCGCGCAGGTCGGGGTAATCGTCCGAGTCGACAGGGAACAGCCCGCAGAACACCATCGGCTTCACCTCCCGATAGCCGGGGAGCGGCTCGCGTGCGGATCCAGCGCGCCCTGCCTTGGTGGTGAGGGTGTCGCCGACGCGAAGCGTCGTCACGTCCTTGAGGCCCGTGATCAGGTATCCCACTTCACCGGCGTGTAACTCATCGGCGGAGGTCATCTGCGGCGTGAAGAACCCGATGTCATCGATGTCGGCCTCCGTGCCGGCCTGCATGGCGCGGATCGCCTCTCCCTTGGAGAACGTGCCGTCGACCACTCGGATGTAGGCGACCACACTGCGGTACTGGACGAACTCGGAGTCGAAGAACAGAGCTCTTGGCGGGCCGTCGGGGTCCCCGTGCGGCGGCGGGACGCGCGCGATCAGCTCATCGAGGATCTCCTGGACGCCCTGGCCTGTCTTGGCGCTGATCCTGCGCACGGTGTCTGCCGGCTCCCCGAGCAGGTCGGCGACTTCGGCCGCGACCCGATCGGGCTCCGCACCCGGCAGATCGACCTTGTTCAGGCACGGGATCAGCTCCAGCCCCGACTCCACCGCCAGATAGGTGTTGGCGACGGTCTGCGCCTCCACTCCCTGGGATGCGTCAACCACCAGCAGAGCGCCTTCGCACGCCTGAAGCGAACGCGACACCTCGTAGGTGAAGTCAACGTGTCCGGGCGTGTCGATCAGGTGCAACTGGTAGGTCTGGCCGTCGCGCGGCGAGGAATAGAACACCCGGACCGCTTGGGCCTTGATGGTGATTCCACGTTCGCGCTCGAGCTCCATGGAGTCGAGCACCTGGGCGCGCATGGCGCGTGGACCGACCGTGTGCGTCAGCTCCAGGATGCGGTCGGCGAGGGTCGACTTGCCGTGGTCGATGTGGGCGATGATCGAGAAGTTGCGGATGTGGGCCTGGTCGGCCATGTCGATGAAGGGTATTTCGCGCTGCCGCTCAGGCCGGACTACCGCGCAGCCGCCCCAGCAGCAGCTCCTCGATCTGTCGCGCCTCCGGGATGCGCATCAGCAGCACGACCTTGGCGTAGAGGCCCACGGCGACTCCGATCGCGAGCCCGACAGAGATCAGCTGCCCAATGAGTGACGTGCCGACGATGCTGTTGACCACGACCCATACGCCGCGGGCGATGGCGGCCATCACCACGGAGGCCGCAAGGATCCGGAGCGTGATCATCAGCGTTTGTCTGCCCTCGAGCCGACCTCCGAGTCCCAGCCGCAGTCGGTCGAGCTCAAGCCAGGTCATGACCGCGTTGGCCACCGCAGTACCGATGACCAGCCCGGCTATCCCCAACGGCTTGTAGAGGACGACACTGACGATGATGTCGACGACCATGTTGACCGCCGCCAGCCCGGTCGGAATCCACGGCCGCCTCACGGCGAAGAAGCTCCGGGTGAGTAGCAAGTTGATGCCGCTGAACGGCAGGCTGACCGCGAACCAGAACAGCGCCACGGAGACGTAATGCGTTGACAAGGAGTTGAACTCTCCGCGCTGGTAGACGAGCCGTACGATCGGCGTCGTCAGCACCATCATCAAAGCGGCTGATGGGATCAGCAGGAGATTGATCTGGCGCATTCCGATCCCGACGGCGCGCCGCATGCCGCCAGCGTCGCTGCGGTTGGCCAGCCGGCTCAAGGTAGGGAACAGGACGGTGGCCACGGCGACGCTGAAAATGCCCTGCGGCAGCATGTAGATCCGGAACGCGTTGTCGATCGCTCGCGGTGCGGCGTTCGAGACCAGCGAGCCGAACGTCGAGTTCAGCAGCTGATCCAGGTTGACGATGCCCAGTCCGATGGTGACCGGAAGCATCAAGACGAACACCTGACGTACGCGGGGGTCGTGCCAGTCGATCGTGAACTGCAGGCGGAAGTCGATCCGCCGCAGCGCGTAGGCCACCATCAACAGCTGAACGACCGTCGCGATCAGCCAGGCGACGGCGTAGGCGTAGATCCCAAGGTTGCCCTTCGTGTAGAACGCGGGACGGAGCGCGACCAGCAGCACCAGGATCACCAGGTTCCAAACGGCGGGGGCGATCGCCGGGATCGTGAACTCGTCGAAGGATTGGAGGATCCCGACGATCAGGCCGGTTAGCCCCAGCAGGAGCACGACCGGGAACAGCACCCGCGCGAGACCGACCGTGAGCGCGTTTGTAGCCGCGTTGAAGTGGCCTGTGAACAAGGGCATGATCACCCCGGCCGCCAGGATCAGCACCCCCGTGATCGCGCCCAGAACGATCAGGATGAGCCAGAACAGAGTCGACGCGAGCTTGACCGCGTCGCGCTTTCGGCCCTGCTGGAGCAGGTCGGTGAAGACGGGGACGAACGCCGCCGACAGCGCCGCCTGTGCGAACAGGTTCGCGACCAGGTTGGGGATTTGGTAGGCGATCGTGAACGCTGAACCCGCGGCCGAGGTGCCGAAGAAGCTCGCGGCGACGATCTCGCGGACCAGCCCCGCGACGCGGGACGCGGCCGTTGCTATGGCGAAGATCGCCGTGCTGATGGCTAGCCGACGCCGCGGCCGTGCGGCCGTCGGGATCCCCGACGGCGGATCCGAGACGATGGTCTCATCCGACACGAGCGCGCTATAGTACGCGCGCGCCGCGGCCCTTCTGCCGCGGCTTTGCTCTGTCGTAACTCATGGCCAATATCCATTCCCAGAAGAAGCGCATCCTGCGAGCCGAGCGCGAGCGGCTCGAAAACCGGCGCTACACGTCGAGGATCAAGACCTACTTCCGCCGGCTCGAGCGGGCGGTCGAGACTGGGGATGACGCCGCCGCAGACAACGAACACCAAGCTCTCGTGCAGACGATCGACAAGGCCGTCAAGCGGGGAGCTCTGCACCGCAATACTGGCGCCCGTAAGAAGTCGCGGGCGGCACGGGTGCGGCGGGGCCCAAGCGAGCAGTAGTCGCTCGCGACCGGGCTTGCGCGCCCGTCACGCTTCTGCGTTGATCGCTACCTTGTGCGCTGCGTGGAGGACGTGGCCCCGAATCTGCTGTTCGAGCCCCGGCGGGTCGCCTTCGAGCTCGACCGGTTTGAGCTGGCGGATGGCCGCCTGGAGCTCACCGGTCGATGGTTTGGCGTCGAGGGCCGGCGGTTCATGCGGCCCTCGTTGATCCTTGGCGGTGACGAGGGCGAGGTGCGACTGCTGGCTGATCTCGCGGACAAGCCGTGGGCAGCGGAGAACGGCGAACCGTGGCGCGCGGCGTTTCCCTGCGACGGCGAGCTGGACGCGGACGACGATGCGGAGTTGACGGTCGCGCCGGACCTGACCGTCGAGTTGCGCGTTCCGGATGCAGCACGGTCGCGTCGGGACGGGCGCAGGCGCACAAGCAATCCGAAGCCCCGGGCGGACGCTGAGCCTAAGCGCGATGCCCAACCCAAGCAGGACGGCCGGCGGTCGACGCCGCAGCCGACGGTAAGCGCGGCGCGTCAGCCCGTCACCCAGGATCGCGCCCAGGACGAGCAGAGTCGAGCGCTCAGCTCGGCCCGAGCGGAGATCGCGAGCCTCCGGGAGCGCGCCGAAGAGCGAGGCGCAGAGCTCGAGCGCCTGCGTACGCGGTTCGCCGATGAGCTTCGGGATGCGCGGCAGGCGACGGCCGAAGCCGTCCAAAGCCGGGAGGAGGCGATCGCCGCCCGCCGCAAGGCAATCGAGTCGCGGGAGATAGCTCAGACGACAATCGAGCAGGCATTAGCCGCCCGCGCGAAGGCGAAGAAGGCAGCCGAACGGGCGCTCGCCGAGCGAGGTCAAGCGCTGGCGCAACTCGAGGAGGCGCTCTCCCAGCGCGACCAGGCCCTTGCGCAGCGTGACGAGGCGGCCGTGCAGCGCGATGAGGCGGCCGCCCAGCGCGATGGCGCGGCCAAGCAGCGCAATGAGGCGGTCAAGGACCTGCAGCGGGTGGCCGGCGAGGGCACCGAGCTTGCCCGCGCGAACGAGCAGCTAAGGCATCAATACGAGGACACGATCGGGACTCGCCGTGCAGCGATGGTGATGCGTAACGCCGCGGCCCCGCCCTCGACTGACCGGTGGCACGCACGCCGGCTGGCGGTGGCGATCGCCGTAACCTCACTGCTGATAGTGACGCTTGCGGTCATCATCATCCTGAGCTCGCACTAGGCGCCTGAAGCGTCGTCGCCCGCGATCCGGCCGATCGCGAGCAGCATTGCCGTGTCCTCGCTGGCCGCGCCGGGACCTCCCCCGCGAGAGGCCATCTCGAGATCGGCCAGCTGCTCGAGCGCGCGCCGAAGCCGGTCCGCCCCCGCACGTCGTGCGTCGGCAATCAGCCTGTCGGCAGCCCGTGATGGCATCCGGAGGCCGCGCTTGACCTGGGAGGCAGGCTCCCCACGATCGAGCGCCTGCGCTACTTCTAGCGCCGTGCGCACCCGCTGTGCCATCCAGTACTGGAGGCTGCCCACCCGCTCCCCCTGAGCCCGGAGCGCCAGGAACAGGGCGATGGCGGCGGCTTCGTCGGATCCCACGAGGGCGTCTGCCAGCGCCCATACCTTGCGCTCGGCAGATGGCGCCGTGAGCTCGTCGATTTCCTCGGGACCAATGGGGCGCCGGTCTCCGAATTCGAGCGCGAGCTTCTCGAGCTCGCGCAGCAGGCGCTGCTGGCGGTCGCCCACATGCTCGACCAGCGCACGCGCGGAGTCGCGATCGAGCTGAACACCGAGCTCGGCAGCACGCTCCGAAACCCATTTCGGAAGCTCCCACGGCTTAACTCCACTCTCGGCCGAGATATCGCCGCCCGCCGCGCGCACCAGATCGTGCAAGCG
This sequence comes from Actinomycetota bacterium, assembly GCA_005883415.1. Classification (GTDB taxonomy): domain Bacteria; phylum Actinomycetota; class Thermoleophilia; order Solirubrobacterales; family Solirubrobacteraceae; genus Palsa-465. The sequence goes on from VAWT01000012.1 coordinate 9,799, forward strand.
CGACGGCGCCTTGAGCTTCCCGTCCTCGCGCGCGAAGAAGGCGATCGTCGTCTCGGGAGGGACCGGCACCATGGCGGTCTCGAGCCCCGCCAGCTCCCGATCCTTCCATCGCTCCGCGCCGTCCACGACGATGAACCGGTGCCCGATCGCGAACGTCATCGTGCTGAGGGCCGCGACGACAGCCTCGGGCGTCGCTCGCTCGCCCTCGAGCACCTCTACTCCCTGGGCCCCAGCGGCCTCCTCCGCCAGGACCCGAAGTCGAGCCCGGCGCTCGGCGATCCGGCCGTGGTCATCGCCGTGGATCAGGTAGGCCGGCTTGAAACTCGGCACTCGCTCAGCGGATTACGACGTTGACGAGCTTGTCGGGGACGACGACGACCTTCGACACCTCGCGTCCGTTGAGATGCGACTTGACTCCGCGGGTGGCCAGGCACAGCCGCTCGAGCTCTTCACGCGGAGCACCGCTCGGCGCTGTCACCCGATCGCGAACGCGTCCGTTGACCTGGCACACGAGCTCGAACGTCTCGGCTAGAAGCATCGCCGGATCGGCCGTCGGCCAGGCTTCCTCCCATACCCTCCGTCCGCTCAGGAGCTCGTACACCTCCGCGCCGAGGTGAGGAGCGAAGGGAAAAACCAGCGACGCGGCGGTTGCGGTTGCGAACCGCCGGGCTTCGACATCGGCATCGCCGTGCCGGTAGATCTCGTTGACCAGCTCCATGATCGCCGCGATCGCGGTGTTGAACGCAAACCGCTCCGCGATGTCGGTGGTCACCTTGTCGATCGCCCAGTTCGACTTGCGGACCAATGTCAGTGCGCCACCCTCGGGCTCGGCCGGCTGCTCGATGCCACCGGGAACGGCCGACAGCTCGTTGCCCAGCCTCCACAGCCGCGCAAGGAACTTGTGCACTCCCTCGACGCCGGCGTCCGACCAGGCCGCGTCCTGGTCGAGGGGGCCCATGAACAGCACGTACGTGCGAGCGGCGTCGGCGCCGAGCCGCTCGACAATCGAGGCGGGCTCGACGACGTTGCCCTTTGAGCTCGACATCTTGTTGCCGTCGGGCCCCAGGATCATCCCCTGGGTGAAAAGCGCCTGAAACGGCTCCTGGACGTCGAGCAGCTCCATATCGGCGAAGGCCTTGACGAAGAACCGGGCGTACATCAGGTGCAGGATCGCGTGCTCGACGCCACCGATGTACTGATCGACCGGCATCCACATCTCGAGCACGCTGCGATCCCACGGAGCGCGATCGTTGCGGGCGTCGCAGTACCGCAGGAAGTACCAGCTGGAGTCGACGAAGGTGTCCATGGTGTCCGTCTCCCGCCGAGCATCGCCGCCGCATTGCGGGCAGCTCGTCCTGACCCAATCCTCGGCCGCTGCGAGTGGAGAGCGGCCCTTGGGCTGATAGTCGTCTACGTCTGGAAGCTCCACCGGCAGGTCACCGTCGGGAACCGGGACGACGCCGCAGCCCTCGCAGTACACGATTGGTATGGGACAGCCCCAGTAGCGCTGGCGCGAGACGAGCCAGTCGCGGAGCTTGTAGCTGACCGACGCGTGGCCCTTCCCTTCGCGATCGAGCCAGCTGACGATCGCTTCCTTGCCCTCGACTGCGTTCATTGAAGTGAATTGGCCCGAATTGACGAGACGCTCGTTCTCGGAGTGGACGACGAACGCCTGGCCCTCGCCCGCGGGCGTCTCGTCCCCTTCGCCGTCCGCTGGAGCCACCACCTGCCGGATCTCGAGGCCGAACGCCTTGGCGAAGTCGTAGTCGCGCTGGTCGTGCGCCGGGACCGCCATGATCGCGCCCGTCCCGTACTCCATCAGGACGTAGTCGGCAACGAGCATCGGAATCTGCTCCCCGTTGACGGGGTTGGTCACGGTTCGTCCCAGCGGCACCCCCGTCTTCGGCTTCTCGGCCGCTCAGTCGATGCCGAGCTCCTCGCAGCGGAACGTGACCTCGGCCCCTTCGCTTCGGCCGATCCAGTTGCGCTGCATGGCCTTGACGTATTCGGGCCAGTCGATCAGCTCGAGATCGTCCAGCAGACGGTCGGCGTAGTCGGTGATCCTGAAGAACCACTGCTCGAGCTGGCGCGCCTCCACTTCGTGGCCGCAGCGCTCGCAGCGACCGTCGATCACCTGCTCGTTGGCGAGCACGGTCTGATCGTTGGGGCACCACTTGACGGCCGCCTCCTTGCGGTACGCGAGGTCGCGTTCGTAGAGGCGGAGGAACAGCCACTGGGTCCAGCGGTAATAGGACGGCTCGCTGGTTGAGAGCTCGCGACTCCAGTCGATCGAGATCCCCCAGCGATGAAACCAGTGCCGGTAAGCCCTGATGGAGCGCTCGGTCGCCTCGCGGGGAGGGATGCCCGTCTTGATCGCGTTGTTCTCAGCGGGCAGACCGAACGCGTCGTAGCCCATCGGGTGCAGCACTCTCCGTCCGATGCGGCGGTTGAAGTGCGCGATCGCGTCCCCGAGCGCGTAGTTCTTCAGATGCCCGACGTGAGGTTCGCCGCTGGGGTAGGGCAGCATCTCGAGCACATAGCACTTCTCCAGCTCGCCCCCGTCTCCCGCGCGGACATGGTCGTTCGACACCTCCCAGGTGCGCTCGCTCTCCCAGACGCCCTGCCATTTCGGCTCGATTACGGCAGGGTTGTAACGGTTCTCGGCCATCACCATCGATTTCAGGTTATCGTCGCCCGCGCTGACTACGATGACGCTGGTGACGAGCGATTCTCCTGCCGCTTCGACCGCCGCTGAACAGGTCGCGTCCGTCCTCGAGGCCGCCGAGCAAGCGGCCGAGCAGTTGCGGGTCGACGCCGAGGAGCGCCTGCGCAACCGGGTCGCGGAAGGCGAGCGCGCCGCCGAGCTGAGGGTCAGCGCGGCCGAGGAGGAGGCCGCGGAGATTCTGGCCGCCGCGCGCGACGAGTCGTCCTCCAGCGTGGCTTCAGCGCGCGAGGAAGCGTCCCGGACTCTCGTCAAGGCCCGTGAGGAGGCGGCGCGGCTGCGCGACCAGGCTGCCCAAGAGGCGAAGGGCATGCGGGACGAAGCCCAGACGGAGGCGAAGCGGATCGTTTCTGACGCGGGCACCAGGGGGCTCGAGGCGGTGGGCCACGCGGAGAGCGAGGCGGAGCGACTGCGGGCGGAGGGGGCGAAGCACCACGAGGAGGCGGCGTGGAAAGCCCAGGATCTGATGCGCACCGCCGAGCAAACCGCCGCCGAGATCGACATCGAAGGCAATCAGGTCGTCCGCGATCTGCGCGAGCTTGGAGACTCGTTGCGCGCCAACGCCGAGCGGCTGCTGCGGGATGTGCAGGCCATCCATACCCGGATGATGGGACAGATCGAGCGGATGGAGTCAGCGACGCGCCAGGGGCCAGGGCGGGGTCGGCCGCGCGGCGACGCGGATTCCGCGGCGGCCTCGGAGCCGACCCGCCCGCGGCGTCGGGGCGCGGCGGCCGTTTCTGCGGACGAAGACGAGCTCGACGTGCCGGAGTTCCTGCCGCCGGGGTAGGGCGGTTCAGGAATGGTCAGAGAGCATGCATTAACCTTGCTAGCGACTTCGATTTCGATGGGGCTGTAGCTCAGTTGGCCAGAGCGCCGGCGTGGCACGCCGGAGGCCGGGGGTTCGAGTCCCCCCAGCTCCACTCCTCAGAGACGGCGCCGATTCTGGTCGGGTCGAATCCTTTTCGCGATCGCTGCGGTTATTGGCTCGACCAGGCCGCGCGAGGGGAGCACGTCCTCATCACGCGCCGCGGCAAACCGCTCGCGAGGCTCGTCCCGGCCGGGACGCCGCTGACGCTCTGGCCGGTAGCCGCGTAGGTCGGCCGCCGACGACGGCACGTCCGCAGAGGCATGTCACCCGCCGGTCTAATACCGCTTGGTGACATCCGTTTCTACGGTCCTGGCTACGGCGTGGGTGAAGTCAGGAACCTTCCTTCGCCGCCTCAAGCGCGGCTGCCGCAGCTAGCGATGGATCGCGCCTGACGGCCTCGAGCGCCCGGTCCGCCAGCTCGACCGCCTCCGCCCCGCTCACGCTCTCGTCCCGCAGCGCCAATGCGAGCAGCACCTGGTGGAGCAGCTCGGGGCTCTGCGTATCCGGCGGAGGCCCCGCCGGTGGCAGCGACCGCAGTCGCGCGAGCAGCCGCCCCGCGTTGGAACCACCGCCGAACAGGCGCCCGGGATGC
>VAWT01000260.1 GCA_005883415.1 Actinomycetota bacterium
CGCGGTCGCCTGGATCTCGACCACGGCCGCGACCGCGAGGCCGCCCTGCAGGTCCTGGTGGCCCTCGACGCGGCGCTCGCCGAGCTCGCCGCCGATCCCGCCGCCGGCGCGCTTTCTGATCGTCTCGAGGAGCTCCGGAGCCAGCGTCAGGCGATCGCCGCCGCGGCCCAGACGGCGCTTGGCGGTCCGCTGTCGCCGTCCGAGCGAGAGGCGGTAGCGTTCACGCTGTCGCGGATCGAGGCCGCTTTTCGCGCTCGGGCGGTGGCGAACGCCTGAGCTCCAGTGCCGCGGCCACGGCCTCGAGCTCGGCTACGACATCACCGTCGAGCCTAACCGCGGCCCGGTGATCGAGGGGGGTCGGACCCTTTGTGATGATGGCGATCTGGCCTCCGGCGGCGAGCGTGCGCAGCGGCAGGTCGGCCACTGGATAGACCTCGAGCGACGACCCGATGCACAGCATGAGGTCGGCGCTCGCGGCCAGCTGATCGGCCCGGGCCAGGGCCTGAACCGGCAGGTACTCGCCGAACAGGACCACGTCGGGCTTGAGGGGTTCGCCGCAGTCGCACCGCGGAATGCCGTGGGCGTCTACGCCCTGACGGGCGCGGACATCCCCCAGCACGAACTGTGCGCGGCACCGCAGACAGGACGAGTGCGCGATGGTTCCGTGCACCTCCACCAGCTCGCGCGAGCCGGACCGGGCGTGCAGCTGGTCGATGTTCTGTGTGATCACGGCGTCAAGCAGGCCCGCCTCCTCGAGGTCGGCCAGCACCTCGTGCGCTCGGTTGGGCTGCTTGTCCTCGAGCGTCTGAAAGCGCTCACCGTAGAAGGCCCAGAACCGCCCTGGGTCGCGTCGAAACGCGTCGATGTGCGCGACCGCCATGGGATCGACGTTCTCCCACAACCCGGTATCGGGAGAGCGAAAGTCGGGGATCCCGGAGGGAACCGAGATCCCGGCGCCGGTCAGCGCCACGACCGAATCGGCGGCGCGGATCAGCTCGGCGAGGCGCGAGGCGCTCACTTCCCCTCGAACCTCGCTGAGCGCTTCTCCAGGAAGGCCGAGATTCCCTCGCGGGCGTCCTCCGAGCCGAGCACGCTGGCGAACCCCCGCTTCTCGGCGTCGAGGCCGGCGTCCAGCTCGTCCGCCGCGGACACCCGCTTGATCTGCTCGACGGCGAGCGGCGCCTGGCCTGCCAGCTTGCGCGCCCACTGAAGCGCCGTATCAAACAGCTCGTGGTCGGAGACGACTCTGTGCACGAGCCCGTGCTCGTAGGCGTCGTGCGACGAGATCGCTTCTCCAACCAAATTCATCTCCAGCGCCTTCGCCTCGCCCACCAGTCGGGGCAGGCGCTGGGTGCCTCCGAAGCCGGGAATGATGCCCAGGTTGATCTCGGGCTGACCGAATGTCGCCGACTCGGCGGCGATCCGGAAGTCGCAGGCCATCGCCAGCTCGCACCCACCCCCGAAGGCGACCGCGTTGACCGCGGCGATGGTGGCCACCGACGAGCGCTCCATCGCTCGCAGAAGCCCGTGCATCTGGTCGGCCATTCGCTTGCCCTGTTCCGGATTCAGCTTCGTGAAGGCCTTGATGTCGGCGCCTGCGCAGAACAGCATGGGGTTGGCGGAGGCGATGAGGAGTGCTCGTACGCCGCCCGAGCGGCTCACGGTCTCCCAGATCTTCTCGAGCGCCTCCACAACATCCGGCGAGATGGAGTTGGCGGGCGGCCGATCCAGCCAGGCGATTGCGGTCTCGCCGCGGGTTTCGAGCTTCACCGGGCTCTCTTCCCAGCCGGCGTCGGGACGGGCGTATGGGAAGAAGCCCTGACCGGCCTTGACGCCCAGCCTGCCCTGCGCCACCAGCCGGCGCAGGATCGTCGGTGGCTCGAAGCCGTCTCCCCACTCCTGGGCCGCTCGCTCGAGCTTCGCCACGACCTCGTCTAGGCCCATCTGGTCGGCCCGCGCCAGCGGCGGCGGGATTATCCCCGCTCCGGCCATCATCCCCAGATCCACTTCCCGCGTGGATGTCAGCCCCTCCTCCACCACCAGACAGGCTTCAACGAGCGCCTTAAGCGTGAAGCGATCGACGAGGGTCCCGGAGTCGAGCTCAGCTTGAGTGCTCATAGAAGCCCTTGCCGGTCTTGGCCCCGAGGTCGCCGGCCGCGACCAGCTCCTTCATCCCGGGATGCACAACGAAACGGTCCCCGTATGCCTCAGACAGATGGATGGCGACGTGGAGCACCGTGTCCAGCCCGAGCAGGTCGGACAGGAAGAACGGACCCATCGGCGCCGCCTTTGACTCGGCCACCAGCCGGTCGATCTCCTTGATATCCGCCCCGGTCTCGATCTGGTAGCGCCACAGCTCAGAGACGCTCGAGTTCAGGATCCGGTTGACGACGAATCCGGGAGCCTCGAGACAACGGATCGGCATCTTGCGAATCGCCTGGGCGAAGTTGACGGCCGCCTGGACGGTCGCGGGGGCGGTGTCCTCCCCCTCGACCACCTCCACCAGTCGCATCACCGAGGCCGGATAGAAGTAGTGAAAGCCGACGACGAGCTCGGGGCGGCCGGTCGCCTCGCCCATCTCGGTGATCGACAGCGAGGAGGTGTTCGATGCCAGGATCGCGTGCCCGGGAGTCACCTCATCCAGCTCCGAGAACACCGCTCGCTTGATCTCCATCCGCTCCGGCACGGCCTCGATCACGAAGTCGACGTCGCCGAAGCCCTCGTAAGTGGTCGTTCCGCTGATCAGGGAGAGCTTTCGGTCACGCTCGGCCTCCTCCATCTTGCCCGCATCGACCCGCCCCTGCCACAGCGAGGAGGCCTTCTCAAGGCCCTGGTCGACGAACTTCTGCTCGACATCCTTGAGCACCAC
>VAWT01000261.1 GCA_005883415.1 Actinomycetota bacterium
GTGCTCGGATTCTCGGCTCGGGAAACCGCGGAGGTGCTCGACACCACACCCGTCTCGATCGACAGCGCGCTCCAACGCGCACATAAGGCAGTCGACGAGCGCCTGCCCGAGCGCAGCCAGCAGGAGACGCTGCGCTCCATCGACGACGCAGACCTCAAGCAGGTAGTCGAGCGGTTCGTCACGGCCTGGGAGCGCGCCGACGTCGCCGCGGTCGTGTCGATGCTGGCCGAGGATGCCGTGGTAGCAATGCCGCCGGAGCCGACATGGTTCACCGGGCACGGGGCGATCGCCGCATTCCTCGGGAAGATCGCGCTCTCCCCCAGCTCGCCGCGACACCGGCTCATCCCCATTTGGGTCAACGGGCAGGTGGCGTTCGGCCACTACAGCTGGAGTCAAGAGCCGAAGGCGTTCGTGCGCCACGCGATCACCGTCCTCTCACTGCGCGGGACCGAGATTGCAGAGCTCACTTTCTTCAGGAGCCCGCAGGCATTCACGGGCTTCGATCTCCCGGAGCGGATCGCGCCCTAACCCCGCGTTGCGGGGCGTTCTTTAGGACCGATCCGCGCTCTGAGGATCTGAGGCCTCGCGCGCGGACCGGGCTTCGCTCGCTGGATGCTCCACCAGTGCCACGACGCGGGTCGCCATGAATCTGGCCGTGCGCACCGGTTCTCCCGTGCGCGTGACTTCAACCACCTCGACAACCCCTCGTCCTGTTGTGATCTCGACTCGGCGGCGGGCCCGCCTGGCGCTCGCCGGCGAGCGTGTAGGACCGCGGGTGTCGTGGGTAGGCCTGGGGAAGAGATGAGCACTGCTTCGGTCGTATCAGCAGCGTCTCGCCTGGCGGCGGAGAAGCGGGCTGCGCGTCCGCGAAGGCAACACTGGGACGCGGGCCGGTGAAGGCACTGGTAACGGGAGCGACCGGGTTTGTCGGCGCGCACGTGGTGCGTGTCCTCGCCGAGCGTGGAGACGAGGTGCGGGTGAGCTACCGAAATCCAGATCGGCTAAAAGCACTACGGGGGATCAACTACGCGCGCGCTGAGGGCGACGTGCTCGACTACCGCGCGATGCGGCGGGCGGCTCGCGGCAGCGAGGTCCTGTTTCACGTCGCCGGGTACGTGGCGTCAAGGCCGGTCGAGCAGGTCTGGCAGCTCAACGCGCAAGGCCCGGTGATCGCGGTCGAGGCGGCGGCCGCCGAGAACGTGCGACGAGTGGTCCTCACCTCGACGATCTCGGCGATCGGACCGGCGGAGGGAGACGGGCCGGCTGACGAGCGCACCACCTATCCAAAGGACTGGCTCGGCCTGGCATACCCAGACTCCAAGCACGCCGGTGAGAGCGCCGCCCGTGAAGCGGCGTCCCGACACGGCATCGAGCTGGTGGTCGTCAACCCCGCCTACGTACTAGGAGTGCCGGTCGACCGCTCACAACCCGGGGAGACCTCGACGCGGACCATCGGCAACTACCTGCGCGGCCGCCTGCCCGGCGTCATCGACGCGCCGATGACCTTCGTCGACGTCGAGGACGTCGCCGCCGGACATGTGCTCGCCGCCGAGCGCGGAAAGCCCGGGGAGCGCTACATCGTCGGTGGCGAGAACCTCACCTGGCCACAGCTGATCGACCACGTAGCCGAGCTCTCCGGGGTCCACTATCCCATCATGGCGCTCCCGGCCGGCATCGGTCGAGTAGGGCGAGTACGAGAGGCGCTCGGCCTCCCGGGACCGATCTCGGCCGAGGCCGAGAACCTGATGGCCAAAGACTGGCGGTTCAGCTCCAAAAAGGCCCGGCGCGAACTCGGCTACCAGCCGCGCCCCCTCGACGAGACCCTGCGAGCGACGATCGAGTGGTATCGCGAGCTGATCGAAGCAGGCGCGTTCACGGACTCCCGCGGATCCGGACTGTCGCGCATGGCCGACTCCATGCGTCTAGCCTCGCGGTTTGGCCTCCTGACACCGATTCGAATCGGTCAGCGGGTCACCGGCCGGCGACTCATCGCCGGCGGCTAATCAGCCAGAGCCAGTCCTGCGTTGACGCGTGCGCTTCCCCCTTTGGCGGAAGATGCCCGGTTGACTTTCGCCACGGTTGGTGTAGCTCTTCGTCATCGGCGAGCGCCGCGGTCGGGAGCCGCTGATGGCTCACCCTGAAAGCATGCGCACCCGCCCAGAGCGCTCCTCGTCTGGTCCTTGGACCAGAGCTCTCTCGGCTAGCGGGGTGGCTCCGGACTGCCAGGGCTCGTGTGCTGTGCGGCCGGCGTTGGACGGATCGCTTCTGGCTGCTCAATGAGATCGCGGAGTCGCTGGGCGAACAGGTAGGCGTCGCCGGGCCAACGTGCTGAGAGGTAGCGGCCGTCCTGTACGACGAAGGCGTTTGAATGCTCGGTGGCTGTTCCTCGACGGTTGGTCCGCGGGCCGGGGACGTATTGCGCCGAGGATGCCAGCGCGGTCTTGACCTCGTCCTCGACGTAGGCGGGGTAGGTTCGGTAATACCGCCCCAGACGCCAGGCGGTCAGGTAGTAGGCGCCTCGTTCCATGTACTTCGGCAGGCAGGTCGTTCGCCGCTGCGCGATCACGCTCCGGCCCGTGACCGGATCCTTGGTGCGTGCCAGGACTAGGACGCCGTGGCAGATCGCGCCAACAGGGCGATCGAGCCTCCAGAACTCCGCGACCTTGCTCTGCAGCACCGCCGAGGAAAGGTATTGCCGCATGCCGGGTGCGTGTCCTCCGGGCAGCAGCAGAGCGTCGAAGTCGCCCGGTCGCAGGTCCGTCCAGGCAATTGGCGCGCGGAAGCGTTCCGCCTCGGTGAGTTGCGTGTAGAACCTCTTCGGCTCCTCGTAGGCCCCGAGCTTGCCGAAGATCACCCCATCGAGCAGCCGTGGATCAGCCATCGGCGCTTCGCCTCCCCGCTCAGTCGCGAACACTGGGTCATGACCAGCGTCGGTCAGCACCCGCCAGGGCACCGCCACCTCGGTGACGTCGAAGTCCCGGTCAGGAAGGGGAATCAGCACGCGCACGCATCGGCGACCGTACTCCAAACGAACCCATCGGATCCGCAACGGCCTTCGCCGAGCACGCATCTCACTCAGAACGCAGACCTGATCATCGGTCCGCACAGGTTGGGTGACGCTCGACCGCTGGCTGGTCTAGAAGACCGGGTTCAGCGCAGAGCAACACGGCACCTGCTTCCCGTGGCCGAGTCGCCCGGCTCGCTGGCTCGAGGGACGGATGACGGGGGAGCATTCGCTGCAGCTGTGGTCTCGGTGCTGCTCCCCCCGACCACAAGTGCCAACGCGCGTGTCGCCATGCTAGACGCGTCGCATAGGAAGCGGCCGGCCATCGCGGCGTTCGCGCACGTCTTCACGTGATTGCGATCGTCGGTCGCGGCGTGTGTTGAGCCGAGCCGGAGCACCGCCCGGTTGCCAAAACGCTCGCCCGTTCAGCGTCGGCGAGAACACGAACGTCCTCGGAGCCGCGACGAGCTCCTCCCGTGGCGGTGATGCGGTCACGCCGGGCGTTCGGGAACGACAAATCTGTGCTTCGGCAGACGGCTGCGCCAGCGCGGCGGTGACACTGACCGGCTACAC
>VAWT01000013.1 GCA_005883415.1 Actinomycetota bacterium
CCTGATCTGGGCGTTCTGCTGGGCGCCCACGCTCTTGCAGTTGGACGACCTGCTCTGCCGATAGGAGTAGAGCTTCGACGAGAGGTTGTACGACAGGATCGGGGCCCAGGTGGGAACGGTCAACCCGATCGCTTCACCGGCCCTGACGGGAATGGGAGTTGACAGCGGGAACTGGACAACGTAGCCGAGGTACCGTTGGAGTTGCACGACCGGGCCCTGGGCGGCGACCGTCCAGCGGTTGTTCTTGCCAGGCCTCAGCACCGTGATCTGGGCCTCGGCGGCACCGCCGTACTTGGCATTCAGGGTCCTGACGAAGTTTGCCGCCGTCGTCGAGTTGCTCGATAGCTGTGCCAGCCCGAGCGTGAAGCCGACGAGCTGCCCTGATTGCTTGACTGCTGTCGGGTTGCCGTTGCCGTTGGTGAGCGTCTGGAGCGCCGTCACTCTGGTCATCACGAAGATGCAGTTCTGTGGCTTGACGCCGGCGGGACAGACAGGCGTGCGCACGGGCACGCTGGTGCCGCCCAGCTGGACGGTGCCTCCCAGCAGACTGCCCGGTTTGGGAGCCCTGGTGACGGCCCAAGTGGTCGCCGCCGCCATTGCCAACAGCACCGCCACAGCGACGGCGGCCATGAGCGAACGTCTCATCTTCAGCAATTGAACACGATCAGTCGGCCGCAGTTGCGGCTGGGTGGACTGCGCCTAGAGCTTTGTGACGTTTATCGCCTTCGGACCCTTGGGACCGGCCTCTTCTTCGTAGGAGACCTTGGAGCCCTCGGCCAGTGAGCGGTAGCCGTCGCCGGAAATGCCCGAGAAATGAACGAAAAGGTCGCGACCGCCCTCGTCAGGCGTGATGAACCCGAAACCCTTGTCGTCGCTGAACCATTTGACAGTGCCTGTTGGCATCGGTCCGGAAAAGTATCAAGGTGCGCCTCAGCCCGTCAGCGACCCTTGAACGCCGCTTTGCCCGGTCCTCTCTCCAAAAAAGAGCCCACTGCCGCCTTCAGGTCCTCGGTGTCGAACAATGCCGCGGCCACCTCCGCCACCCGGTCGTTGGCGAGCTCGATCCCGCCCTCGAGGTAGTCGCGAATCACCTGCTTGGTCGCCGCGTGGGCGCGCGTCGGGCCACTCGCCAGCTCTGCTGTCAGCGCCCGGGCCGCGGCGTCGAAGCCCTCATCAGGCAGCACGAAGTTGACGACGTTCCAGCGCTCGAGCGCCTCGGCGTCGTAAGGTCGACCGGTCATCACCAGCTCCCGCGCCCGCCCGCTGCCGGCGCGCTCCGCGAGCCTCTGGGTCCCTCCCATCGCCGGTGTTAGCCCGACCACCTTTTCGACCAGACCGAACTTCGCAGACTGCGCGGCCACGATCAGATCGCAGGCCAGCGCGAGCTCGAATGCCCACGTCAGGCACAGCGCGTGTGCGGCGAACACGGTCGGGCATGGAAGGTGATCGACGCGACGAGCGACGTCGATCAGCGGGAGGAATGTCGCCTGAGCCGCCTCGGAGCTCTCCTGAGCTGCGAACACGGACACGTCCACTCCGCCAGAAACGACGCGGCCCTCGGCACGGAACAGGACGGCGCGGGCGGGGACCCGCTCGAGCTCCGACACGGCCCGCTCAAGCTCGCGACCGAGCTCCGCGTCGAACAGGTTCAGCGGCGGCGAATCGAACGTGACGACGGCAAGCCCGTCGTCACGTTCCAAGCGAAGCGGGCCGCTCATCTGAGCGCAGCCGCCGCGGCCTCGATCTCCTGCTTGTCCCCCTCTGCGGGGGTCCAGGGCAGGCGGAGGGGGTCGCCGTCGTAGCGCGGGATCACGTGCACGTGGAAGTGGAAGACGGTCTGCCAGGCGGCAGGGCCGCAGGAGTTGAGGAGGTTGACGCCGTCCGCGCCCAGGCGCTCCACAACCCTCGCGGCCAGCCGCTGGGCGGCAAGCACTGTCGCCCGGAGGTCATCGGGCGCGATCTCGAGCAGGTTGTGCCAGTGCCGCCGCGGAACCACCAGCGCGTGCCCGCGAGTGGCGGGACTGATGTCCATGAACGCAACGGTCCGGTCGTCCTGATCGACGATCGTGGCGGGCAGCTCGCCGGCCACGATCTTGCAGAAGATGCAGTCCGGGTCGCGCTGAGGGGATGAGGGATCGGTCACGAACGGCAGCCTATCTGCCGCCGGTGGCCAGCAGCTCTCGGGCGCGCTCGACGGCCTGCTCGGGAGTCTCCACCTCACCGGCGAATGAATCCTCTTGAAGCTGGCCTAGGATCCGCCCGATCTCCGGCCCGGGGCCGATGCCGAGCGCGCGCGCCAGCTCATCGCCGCGCAGGGGTGGGCGCGGGGGGTCGGCCAGCCAGGCGAATGCCTGACCCAGCAGCTGGCGGGCCAGCTCGAGATGCCTGGTGATGGCCCTCTCCGAGCCTGTCCCCCGAGTCGCCAACCGGTCCGCGACGCTGAGCGCGATGACGTCTGCTTGGACCGGCGCGGTCGCATTCAGGTAGCGGTAGATGGTGCGGCGGTCAAGCGGGGCCTGGTGTACGAGGAATCCCAGCCGCAGGTGGTGCCTGGCCAGCGCGCCGACGTACTGGGAGAGCCGTTCGCTGGCGCGCAGGCGCCCCAGCACGGCCATCGCGAGCTCGGCGCCAGCTTGGTCATGGCCGATAAACGTGACCCTTCCTTCCGGGGTCACGGACCGAGTCAGTGGCTTCGCGATGTCATGCATCAGCGCGCCGAAACGCAGCGCCTGACTTCGCGAGAGATCGTCTGCCAACGGCTGTGCAAGGAAGCGCGACAGGGGCTCGGCCTGCTCGCCCAACGCTTGCTCGGGGTCGCGTTCGAGCGTGATCACCTCCGCCAGCACAGCGCGCGTGTGTTCGTAGACGTCGAGGTGGTGATACTGGCTCTGCTCGACCCCGCGTAGGTTCGTCAGCTCCGGCAGGACCACCGCCGTCGCGCCGACCGCGCCCATCAGCTCGAGCCCGTCCAGGGCGCGGTCGGAGGCCACGATTCGCCTGAGCTCCGTGAAGACCCGTTCCGGGGCCACCGAGGCCAGCGCCTCTGCGCCACTCGCGGCGGCGGCCACGGTGGCGGGATCGGCGGTGAATCCAAGCTCGGACGCCAGCCGGGCCAACCTCATCGTCCGCAGCGGGTCCCGCTCGAAGACGTCCGGGGAGACCATCCGCAGGCGCCGGCCGGTGAGGTCGCGGAGGCCGTCGAACGGATCGACAAGCTCTCCCCCGTGCACGGGCTCGGCAATCGCGTTAACCGTGAAGTCGCGCCGAGCCAGATCCGCCTCGATCGTCACTCCATCCAGGGGCAGCACATCGACCTGCCAGCCGTCGCGCCGCGACACAACGCGCCACACGCCGAATTCCTCCGACAGGGCGAATGCGTACGCTCGCGCCTCGCGCGCCAACGCTTGCGCCAAAGGCTCGGGCGGGCCGGCGACCACGACGTCGTAGTCGCTCGTGGGCCGTCCGAGGAGCCGGTCGCGCAGCGCCCCACCGACCAGCCAGGCGCCCCCGGGCGCGACCATGGCGAGCACCGCGATCGGATCAACCATCTGCGGGGAGCTCGCGCTCATCCGATCGGTTCGCCGTCGTGGTGGTAGGCGCGCGGAACCCTCGACGAGATCCCGCATACGATCTCGTAATTGATCGTCCCGATGCGCCGAGCGAGCTGCTCCGCGGTCTGTCGCTCGCCCCCGTCCGTTCCGATCAGGATCGCCTCGTCACCGGGCTGCGCGCCCGGCTCCGGTCCGAGATCGACGGTGATGTTGTCCATGCTCACGGTGCCGACGAGTGGATAGCGCTGCCCTCGCAAGAGCACGTCGCAGTTGTTCGTCAGCGCGCGCCTCACGCCGTCGCCATAGCCGATCGGGAGGGTCCCGATCCATGTGTCGCGCTCGGCGACGAACCGCCGGCCATAGCCGATGCTCTCGCCGCTCTGGGCCAGCTTGACCGCCGCCACGTAGGAGCTCAGCGCAAGCGCCGGCTCCAGTCCACGCTCGCTCGGTTCCTCGTGCATCGGGTCGCAGCCGTAGATCGCGATCCCGCACCGCACGAGGTCGAAGTGGCTGGCAGGCGACCGCAGCGTCGCCGCGCTGTTGGCGGCGTGGACGACGATCCCCGGAAAGCGGGAGCGAAGCTCGCTTGCGAACGGTTCGAACGCGCTCAGCTGGCGGTCTAGGAACTCGGGATCGTCGTCTGCGGTGGCGAAGTGGGTCATCGCGCCCGCCAGCTCGAGCGCTCCTCGTGAGCGCGCGATCAGTTCGGCGATCTCAAACGCTTCGGCCCGGTCACGCGTTCCCAACCGGCCCATTCCGGTGTCGAGCTTGACGTGCACGCGCACCGAGCTGTCGCGCTCCGCTGCCGCCGCGGCGAGGCGCTCGGTGAACCGCCTGTCCCACGCCACGAGCTCGGCGCCGGCGGCGATCGCCGTGCCGAGCTCCTCTGAGCTGACCGCTCCCATCACCAGCGTCGGCTCGCTGAGACCCGCGGCCCGTAGCTCGGCCGCCTCATCGGCCGTAGCGACCGCGAGCCACGTTGCGCCCCCAGCGAGCGCCGCCCGGGCCGCGGGCGCCGCCCCGTGGCCGTAACCGTCGGCCTTCACCACGGCACACAGCTCGGCCTGGCCACTGAGCGAGGACCGAAGCCACCCAACGTTGCGCTCGATTGCGGCCAGATTGACACGGGCCAGCGCGCGCAGCGCCACCGCCTCAGGCTCCCGGATCCCGGAGCGCGGCCGGCAACCGCTCGATCACGTCGCTCGCGATGACGCCTTCCGGCCCCTTGTCCCGCGCGGCCAGCTGACCGCAGCGGGCGTGCACGAACACTCCGGCGCAGGCGGCCTCAAAGGCGTCCATGCGCTTGGCCAGAAACGCCCCGATCACGCCCGAGAGGACATCCCCGGTACCGGCCGTGGCGAGCGCAGAGGCGCCGCCTCGGCTCACGGCCACACGCCCGTCCGGGCTCGCCACGAGCGTGTCGTCGCCCTTCAGCAGGACCACGGACGCGGCGGTGCTCGCCGCGCCGCGCACGGACTCAAGCCGCCTCGCCGCCACAGCACCGCTGTTGGTCTCGAGCAGCCGCGCGAGCTCGCCGGCGTGTGGGGTGAGGACGGCCGCCGCCTCACGCTCTGCGAGCGTTTTCACCGAGCCGGCGTGAGCGTTGAGTCCATCCGCGTCGAGCAGCAGCGGCACCGGCGCCTCGCGGGCGATGCGGCGCGCGAGCTCCAGGGCCGCCTCCTGGCGTCCAAAACCGGGGCCGAGCACGAGCGCGTCGGCGCGCTGGCAGCGTTCGATCACGACCTCCAGGGCTTCCGTCGTCAGCGACCCCCCCTCGTCCGGCAGAGGGACCGTCATGACCTCGAGCAGCCGCACCTCGAAGATCGCGTTCAGCGATCCCGGCACCAGCGCCGTGACGTATCCCGCGCCGGCCCGCATCGCCGACTCTGACGCCATCGACGGGGCCCCGGTAAGGCCCGTCGAGCCCCCGCACACAAGCACGCTGCCGGCGGCGAACTTCGTCGACTCGCGTCCGCGGCGGGGGATGGCGTCGACAACGTCGGCGTTGATCAAGCCGATCGACGGCCCCGAGGGACCTCCCTGTGGGATCCCGATGTCGACGGTCCTGACTTCCCCCGCGTGGTCCTTGCCCGGTGCGATCCATAGGCCGGGCTTGCCGGCATGGAAGGTCGCGGTCGCGGTCGCCCGTACGGCGGCGCCCTCGACCTCACCAGTCGAGCCGTTCACGCCACTCGGCACGTCGCAGGCGATGACCTCAACCGCTTGCCTGCCCTCCGTGTCTCCCGCCGCGTTGATGGCTTCGATCGCGCTCGCCGCCGGCTCGCGCGGCGTCCCGGAGAAACCCGTTCCGAGAATGGCGTCGACAATCCCCGCGGCGCCCTTCAGGCGCTCGGGAGCGAACGGATCGGGCGGGGGACCGGGCAGCCGCTCGAAGTTCGCCTGGGCGTCTCCCCGCAGCTCGCCGGGGTCGACCAGCGTCAGCACACGCACTGACCGCCCCTGCTCGCGCAGCACCCGGGCCGCAACGTAGCCGTCGCCGCCGTTGTTGCCCTTGCCGCAGACGATTGCGATCGGGCCCTGGGGCGCCCGGTCGCTCACTAGCTTTGCCAGCCCGCTGCCCGCCCGCTCCATCAGCTCGAGTCCCGGGATCCCGAGCTCTTTGATCGCCCATTCGTCTAGCGCCCGCTGCTCTGAAGCGTCGGGCAGCGGCTCGAGCCAGGGTGGAAGCGCCGTCATGAAGGGCAAGCTACAGCGTTATTCAGCGCTCGCCGCAAGGGCTACGGCAGCCGCCTGGCTGCGCGTGTGTGTCAGCGACACGCTGACCCGCACCCGGAGGGCACTCGCCTGGGCGGCCGCCGCGCCGGACAGGCGAACCTCGGGTCGACCACCGCCGTCGGCTTGGAGCACTTCCACGTCGCTGAAGCTCCAGGTCTCGAGCCCGAGCGCCTTGGCCACCGCCTCCTTAGCGCAGAAGCGGGCCGCGAGGTGCTGGCCCGGGCGGGCGCGGGAGGAGGCATACAGTCGCTCGGAATCGGTGAACAGTCGCTCGGCCAGACGCGGCCGGCGCTCGAGCGCCCGCTCGAGCCGCTCGATGTCCAGGAGGTCGACGCCGACCGACGTCACTCCACCGTGACGGTCTTCGCCAGGTTGCGCGGCTGGTCGATGTTCAGGCCGCGCAGGCGGGCGATGTGGTAGGCCAGCAGCTGTAGGGGGATCACCGCCAGCAGGGGGGCCAGCATCCAGTCGGTGCGTGGTACGCGAATCACCTCGTCCGCGGCCTTCTCGATCAGCTCGTCGCCCTCGGTCGCTACGGCGATGGCATGCGCCCCGCGGGCACGGACCTCCTGCACGTTTGAGATCACCTTCTCCAGCACCGGCGAGTCGGTCGCCACCACTACGACCGGGGTCTGCTCGTCGAGCAGCGCGATGGGCCCGTGCTTCATCTCTCCGGCCGCATAGGCATCGGTGGCGATGTAGGAGATCTCCTTCAGCTTCAATGCGCCTTCGAGGGCCACCGGCAAGCCGACGTGCCGGCCCAGGTACAGGAAGAAGTCCGCTCGGTGGTGGCGTTCCGCGATCTGCTCGATCGTCGGGCCGCAGCGCTCGAGCAGCTCAGCGATCGCGTGCGGGAGCCGCCGGAGCTCCGCCACCTTGGCCGCCAGCTCCTCCGGAGACAGGGCTCCGCGCAGCTCCGCCAGTGGTGACGGCGAGCACGTGCGCGCCATGCTCGCGCCCGGTACGCATCGCCGCGAGGGTGTCGGCGGTCTCCCCGGATTGCGAGATGCCGATCATCAGGTCTCCCGGACCGATGACCGGGTTGCGGTACCGGTACTCGGAGGCCACGTCAACTTCCACCGGCAGCCGGGCCCACTGCTCGATCGCGTAGCGCCCGATCAGTCCGGCGTGATAGGCGGTGCCGCAGGCCGTGATCACCACCTTGTGCACGCCTCGGAGCACCTGATCGTCGATCGCGCCGAGCTCTCCGAGATCCACCCCTTGCTTTCCCGCGACGCGCTCGCCGAGCGTCTCGGCGACCGCGTCCGCCTGCTCGTGGATCTCCTTGAGCATGAACGTCTCGTAGCCCTGTTTCTCGGCCGTGTCAGCGTCCCAGTCGATCTCGACCACGTCGCGCTCGACCGGCTCCCCGCCGGCGGTGTAGAACTCGACGCCCTCCGGCCTGAGCACGACGATCTCGTCGTCGTTTATGTATTGGACGCTGCGCGTCTCGCGCAGAAATGCGGGGATCGCCGAGCCGATGAATTGCTCGCCCTCGCCGCGGCCGACGATCAGCGGGCACTCCTTGCGCGCGCCAACCAGAACCCCGGGCTCCTCGGCGCTCATGGCCACGAACGCGTAGTGGCCGCGGAGTTCCGCGTACGCCTCACGGACTGCTTCGATCAGGCTCCCCTGCGCGTAATGAAACGCGACCAGGTGGGCAATCACCTCGGCATCGGTCTCCGAGGTGAACACCGCACCCATGTCGAGCAGGCGCTCCTTGAGCGCCAGATAGTTCTCGACGATGCCGTTGACGACGATGTGGACCTTGTCGGCGGTATCGAAGTGCGGGTGCGCGTTCTCCTCGCTGACCCGGCCGTGCGTCGCCCAGCGTGTGTGACCGATCCCCGTCCCGGGCTGCTCTTCGGGCGGTTCGGCAAGTGCAACAGAGGCCGCCTCCGGGCGAGCGTCCAGCGCCGAGCGCAGCTTGCTCAGGTTGCCGACAGCGCGCACGGCATCGATCCTTCCTCCGGTGAGCACGGAGATACCGGCGCTGTCGTAGCCCCGATACTCGAGCTTCTCGAGGCCGTGAAACAGCAGCGACTGCACGTCTCCGGGCCCCACATACCCAACGATCCCGCACATGCGCGAGGACTTTACTTAACCGTCTCTTGGACGACCGAGACCAAGCGCCCGCACACCTCATCCGTCTCGTGATCTGACGGGGCCTCGACCATCACACGGATCAGAGGCTCGGTTCCCGATGGGCGGACGAGGACCCTACCCCGCCCGTTGAGCCTGGACTGCTCGCGCTCTATCGCCTCGCGCACCGGTGCCGCCTCCATGGCTGCCGCCAGCATCTCGCGGTCGCCGGCGCGGATGTTGACCAGCCGTTGAGGAAGCTTCTCCATGGCGTCCCGGTCACGCAGGTCGCGGTCGCCCAGCGCCTCGAGCGTCAGCAGTGCGCTTGCGATCCCGTCGCCGGACGGACCGAAGCCCAGGTCGATGATGTGCCCCGACTGCTCTCCGCCGAGCGCCCAGCCTCGCCGCCGGAGCTCATCCAGCACATAGCGGTCCCCGACCGCCGTGCTGGCCACGTTCACGCCGGCCGTGGCCATAGCCGTGTGGAAGCCGAAGTTGGTCATCACCGTCACCACGACGCCGTCGCCGGGAAGCATGCCCCGGTCGCGCAGATGGACCGCCGCCAGCGCGATCAGCTCGTCTCCATCGACCACTGTGCCCTCCCGGTCGACGGCCAGGACGCGGTCGCCGTCGCCGTCGAACGCGAACCCCACGTCATGGCCGCGGTGCTTGACGTCCTCCACCAGGTGATCGATGTGGGTTGATCCGCACCCGTCGTTGATGTTGCGGCCATCGGGATCGTCGGCCAGCACCTCCACTTAGGCGACGAGACGCCGGAAGATCTCCGGCGCCGCCCTGAAGGTGGCGCCGTGGGCGCAGTCGAGCAGGATCCGTTTGCCCGTCAGGTCGAGGTCAGCGAACCGGACGTGGAGCTCGCGCAGGTAGTCCTCGAGGGCGCCGTGGAACCGACGCACGTGGCCGATCCGCTCGGACTGAGCCGGGGAATTCTCGAGCTCGGCCTCGATCGCGTGCTCGGTGTCGTCGTGCAGCTTGAACCCGTCCGAGCCGAATAGCTTGATGCCGTTGTCCTCGTACGGATTGTGCGAGGCGGAGATCACGGCCGCCATGTCCAGCCTGTGGCGGCGCAGCAGTAGCGGCGCCGCGGGGGTGGGAAGGACGCCGGCGATGAGCGCGTCCGCACCGGACGCGGCCACGCCAGCGGCGATCGCCGCCTCCAGCATCTCACCGGACTCACGCGTGTCGCGGACGATCAGGACCTGGGGCCGGTCGGTTTCGAGGTGGGTGACGGCTGCTCTTGCAAGGCGAAGGGCGAGATCCGGAGTGACGAATTCGCCGACCCGGCCACGGATGCCATCCGTGCCAAAGAGCGTGCGGGCCATTGAGACTCAGCGCTTGGAGAACTGCGGACGCTTGCGCGCCTTCTTAAGGCCGGCCTTCTTGCGTTCCTTCACGCGCGGGTCTCGGGTAAGGAAGCCGCGGCGCTTGAGCTCGCCGCGCAGATGCGGGTCCGCCACGATGAGGGCCCGCGAGATGCCGTGGCGGAGCGCCTCAGCCTGCGCAGCCACGCCGCCCCCGTGCATGCGCGCGACGACGTCCATGCGAGTGTCGTAGCCGACGCTGTCCAGCGGCTGGCGGATTACGCGCCTGAGCGTCTCACGCGGGAAATAGCCCTCGAGCGGCTCGCCATTGATCGCGTAGGTGCCGCTGCCGGGCTTGAGGATCACACGCGCGACCGCCGTCTTGCGCTTGCCGGTGGCCGTGTAGCGGGCACCCGCGGCGAGATCGATCGCAGCGTCGGCGATCGGCCGCGTTTCGACATCCTCGTGCTGCTCGCGTTCGCGCGCCGCCCGCGCCTCCGCCTCGGCTTCGGCGGCGGCCCGAGCCTCAGCGTCGAGGAACTCCTCGTCCTCGGTGGGCATGATGTCCGGGATCAGGTCGGCACCCGGGATCTCGGGCCGCTGGCGCGGGGGCAGCTCGACTTCCGCAGCCTCCTCCTCGGCGACGGGCGCGGGCTCGGCTTCCACACGCGGAGCCTCCGGCGCCGTGGCCTCGGACGGGGGCGTGGTCTCGGCCTCGGGTTCGGACGGGGGCGGAGCCTCCGGAGCCGCCTCGGACGGGGGCGTGGTCTCGGCCTCGGGTTCGGACGGGGGCGGAGCCTCCGGAGCCGCCTCGGACGGGGGCGGGGTTTCTGGAGTCTCTTCTTCTGGCCGCGTCGGCTCGTCGTTAGGGGCGTCGTCGGATGTGCTCACTTCTGAATCTCCATCGGTTGTGGCTGCTGGGCGACGTGAGGGTGGTCGGGACCCGCGTAGATCTTGAGCTTCGTCAGTTGCTTTCGCGCCAGCCGGTTCCGAGGCAGCATGCCTTTCACGGCCAGGCGAAGGACTTCTTCGGGCCGGCGATCAAGCATCTCGTCGAGCGTCCGTGACCGCAGCCCGCCAGGGTATCCCGAGTGACGGTAGTAGCGCTTCGCGTGAAGCTTGTTGCCCGTGACCGAGATCTTTTCGGCGTTGACCACCACGACGAAGTCGCCGGTGTCGATGTGGGGGGTGTAGCTGGGCTTGCGCTTGCCGCGAAGCGCGTCGGCGATCTGCGTCGCGAGCCGCCCAAGCGTTTGCCCGGTGGCATCGACGAGCAGCCAGTTGCGCTCTCGGTCGTCTGGTTTTGCAACGTATGTCTTCATTGGGTTCTGCAGGCCGCGCGGACAGAATCGAGCGCCGGTCAATGGAAGCGAGACTAGAGACCTGGCCGTGCCCGAGGCGGCTCCGCGCGCTGATGATAGGGAACGGCGACCGCGTACGCTGGTCGTGTGCGCCTTCCAGTCCCCATTCGTCGCCTCGGCTTTCGCGTTGCCCACCGGGTGCTACGGCTGTGGTGGTTCGTCCGGCGACCGCGGCAACATGGCGTGAAGTGCGTGCTCACGGACGGCGAGAGCGTGTTGCTGGTGCGGCACACGTACGGCAAGCACGAGTGGGATCTGCCAGGGGGTG